>JAEUIF010000420.1 GCA_016795185.1 Planctomycetia bacterium
CCGAGGGCGTAGATGTCGGAGCGGTGATCGACGGCCGCCGGCGCGGCAAACTGCTCGGGCGCCATGTAGGCCACGGTCCCCGCCAGCTCTCCGTGCGCCTCGCCGACACCCAGGCACTGCGCCAGGGACCGCCCTCCGGCGGCCACGGCCAGTCCCAGGTCGGCTAACTTCGCCGTGCCGTCCCGCGCTAGCAGGATGTTTGCCGGTTTGACGTCGCGATGCACGATGCCGAACCGCTGCGCCGCCGCCAGCCCCTGGGCCACCTGGGCAATGGTGCGCACCGCCTTGTACAGCCGCAGGCAACCGCTCTGCTCGATGAGTTCCGCCAGGCTGAGCCCTTCGACCAGTTCCATCACGACATAGGGCAGGTGCGCATCTTCCTCGAAATCCAGCACGCGCACGATGTGCGGATGGTTGAGCTGCGCGAGCATGCGGGCCTCGCCCCGCAGGCGCTGGTAGACGAGGGGGTCGCTGCCCAGCAGCTGTTTTTGAATCACCTTGACGGCGACCGGAATGTTCAGGCCGCGATGCAAGGCGCGAAAGACCATGCCGCAACCGCCCTGGCCCAGCAGTTCGGTCAGCAGGCATTTGCCCAGTGTGCTGCCAATCTCCAGGACGGGCGGCGCTTCGCGGCCGGCACTGGCCGATTCGGCGGCCGCAACCACGGTAGGATTGTTCGAGAGACTGGCGGGAGAGGCCGCCGGGAGGGGCCGTGCCGCCGTCACGGCCGGCAGGCGCGCCTGTAGCTGTTCGAGCGCCCCTGGGCGCAACAATTGCATGACGTCGGGCAACTGCACGTAGCCCTTCTGGACCATTTCAATGGTCCGCGCCGCGCCGGGCGACAGGATGCCCGCCCCGGTCAGAAAGTCGGCCAGCGCTTCGCCCGGCTGGCCGTCGGCTCTCCACCAACGCAGCAAGGCTTCGGTATCGAGCGTGGCCAGCGACGAGGACCGGCGGAATTGCTCGGCGAGGAAAGCGTCCGCGCGCGCCAGGCCGTCATCGGCGGCTGGCGCTGGCAGTGCCAGCGCGGCATCGGGCTTCACCATCGCACTGAGCATGAATTCGCTCGCCACGGTCCAGGGGTGATTGGACGCCGACCGACGACCGCAAGAACGCGCTGAGGTCGCCGTCGGCCCAGTGGAAGCGGCACGGACGGAAGTCCATTTCGTGGGATCGGGGAAGTGTGGGCCAGTACCCCGGTCGGGTGGCAGGTGAAAGACAACTGCCGGTGGTTGCGGGCCATCTCTCCGAGATGTTCGCGACCAAACAAACGTAGCCCGGCTTTTGTGGAGGTGTTGTCGGGGAAGGTGCTAATTTCGACTTGCGTTGTCAGGGAAAACCCGCGTCGGTTGCGCTGCTAGCCGAAAACTTCAAGCACAGTAGACGCGGAAGAACTGGTCAAACAAGGTCGTTGCTGGAGTGCTCGAGGATGCCCATCTCGATGCCGTAGCGCACCAGCGCGGCGCGGTCGCGCAGGCCCAGTTTCTGGGCGATCCGCTGGCGATAGGTCTCCACCGTCTTGACGCTCAGGAACAGACGGTCGGCGGTCTGCTGGTTGGTGTAGCCTTGGGCCAGCCAGCACAGCACCTCGCGCTCGCGGGCACTCAATTCCGGCGCGCCAGGGTCGGCGCGCGGGGAAGTGCGGGCCGTGGACCACGGCCGGGGTGTTTCCTCCAGTCCGTTGAGAAAGACGAAGGGACGGCCCGCGCGCACCATCCGCAAGGCCAGCAGCAGATCCTTGTCGATCGCGCTCTTGACAATGTACCCCGCGCAGCCGGCCGCCAGCGCCGCGCGCAGGTACGGCGCTTCGTCGTGCATGGTCAGCACCAGGATGCGCGTTTGCGCACACAGGCTGCGGAACCGCTCGATGCCCTGCAAACCGCTCTGGCCGGGCATACTGATATCGAGCACGACGATGTCCGGCGGGCTCTCCTGGGCCCGCAGCAAGCCCTCGGCGACCGTGCCCGCCTCGCCGACCACGCGCATGTCGGGTTGCGAGTGAATGAGCAGCTTGAGTCCCGCGCGCACCAAGGGATGGTCGTCCACCAGCAGTACTTCGAGTGGCTTCATGACCGTGTCTCCGCCAGAGGGAGCGAGACGATCAGGGTGGTGCCGCAGCCCGGCGCCGATTGCACTTCCAATCGGCCGCCCAGCAAGGCGGCACGCTCCCCGATCCCGGAGAGTCCCATATGTTTGCCGTCGTCGGGTTGTTGTCGCCAGTCGTCGGCGGCAAAGCCACTGCCGTCGTCCTGGATCGTCAGACACACCGCGTCCGCTTGCCGGCGCAGCACCACCTCGATAGCCGTCGGCCGCGCGTGTTTGGCCACGTTGGTCAGCGCTTCTTGCACGATGCGGTACAGAGCGATCTCCAGTCGCTCCGGAAGGCGCGGCGCGGCTTGCCCCGGCAGTTCAAGCTGCACGCGCAGCTGCTGCGCGGCCTCGAAATCCGCCACGAAGCGTTCGAGAGCGGCCGACAGGCCCAAGTCCTGCAACGTGCTCGGCCGCAACCCGCGCGCCAGCCGACGCACCGCATCCAGGGTGCCGGCGGCCATGTCCCGCAGGGACTGCAAGCGCGATCTGGCCGCATCGGATAACGGCAAGTCCGCCGTCGCCCGCAAGCCGAGCAGCACCGCCGTGAGCGCCTGGCCGATGTCGTCGTGCAAGTCGAGGGCCACGCGCCGTCGTTCGTCTTCCTGGGCCGACAGCAACTGTTCGACCAGGCGCAACCGGGCCTCGTGCGCCAAGCGCCGCTCGGTGATGTTGACATGCGAGACAACCGCGCCGCCCTCGTCGCCGTACAGCGGCGTGACGTTCATCAGGAACCAGCGCTGCTCGGTGGGTGAGTGGCAGGGATACTCCAGAAGAAAGCTGGATTGCCGGCGGCGCAGGACAGCCTCGATGCCGGCCAGGGCACGCTCGGCGAAGGCATCGTCCGCGCTCCGTGCCGCGCGGCAAGCTGCCAGGTAGTTCAAGCCCTGGCCCAGTCGGGTCGCTCCATCGGCATCATTGTCGGCGGCGAAGTTCTCCCAGGCGTCGTTCACCGCCACAATGTTGCCGTCGCGGTCGAGCACGGCGATGTGGTCCGACAGTGAATCCAGGACCGCGCGCGCGAAGCGCTCCTGCGCCGCGATCCGCCGCGCCGCCGGCTGGTACCGCGAAACGTCCACCAGGATGTCGAGCGCGCCGCGGACCTGGCCCCGCGCGTCGCGCAGCACGTTGACGTTCGACAGCACGTGAACGCGACTGCCGTCCGGGCGTTCGACGACCATTTCGTCGCTCGCTCGCTCGTATTCGCCGGCTATGGCCCGCGCAATGCAACTCAGGTCGCGTGGCAGCGGTTGCCCGTCCGCCGTGAACAGCGCGACAGCCCCGCCGTAGCGCTCGCGCGCGTCGCGCAAGCGGGGCTGTCTACCCCAGATGTGGGCAGCTGCTGGATTGAAATAGCCGATCGCCCCGTCCCGGTCGCAGATGTAGGCCGGTACGGGCGATGACTCCAGATGTTGGTAAAACCCCGATTCGTCCTGTCTGTTGGCCGCGGAGGAATGGGGCAATGCTTCCTCAACCTTCGGCTCCATGCTTCACTCCTACGCACTTCGTTGTGTGAGGAATGATTCGTGCGGTTCGACGACAAGCATGGCCGACCAGTGGCGGCGAGTTGTCAGCGACCAACCCAACTGTACTCCATCGATGGGCTGCGTGCGAAAAAAATCCAGATGCATGCTGGTGACAGGCAAGCAGTGACTCCCAATGTACCGCTGGGCACAACACTCCGGAAGTACGCCAGGAGGGCTGCTAGGGTCTGATGGGACGTTGACGCCGCCAAAAGCCAGCGGCAGGGCGTGGCTTGTGACAACGCTGCGCCATTCCCGACCGTCCATATTGATTGTGGGATACCCCAGGTGTAGGCGAAGCTGACCATCCGCGCGCCAGTGTCGTTGGTGTTGCGGTACACTATGGCGCTGGCCAGCGGGCTGACCGTGGCTCCGTCGGCCGTCTGCTTGTAGTAAGTGAATTCGCTCCGCTTGACCGAGGTGCCGGTCTCGCACTTTACAGGACAGTGCTCCCGATGCGGCTGGCCACGGCGCCGCCGTACCGAAGTTTCCCAGGTAACGCTGAATTCTCCGCCAGGCTAACTGTTGGGCGATCCTAAAGCAGTGGACTCATTAGCCGGGCCAGGTTCTGCGTCAGGCGCGGCAGGTAGCCGCGCTGCGTCCATTCTTCGAGCGTCAACGCGCGGCTGCGGGCAAAGTACCGCTCCTGGTGCTTGTGTAGTTGTCGAGTCACTTCCTGGTCGTAGCACAGCAGGCTAATCTCCGCGTTCAGCACGAACGAGCGGATGTCCATGTTGCTGGACCCGATTAACGCGATCTGATCGTCGATGGTCAGGTGCTTGGCGTGCAGGAATTTCTTCTGGAACAGGTGGATCTTGACCCCGACTTCGAGCAGGTCTTCGTAGTAGGACTTCTGCGCCTGGCTCACCAGGAACTGGTCTTCCTTCTCCGAGACGATCAGATGCACTTCGACGCCGCGCAGCACGGCGATTTGCAGCGCGACGAACAACGGCTGATCCGGAATGAAATAGGGCGTGGTCATCACGATGCGGTGCCGTGCGCCGTGCAGCAGCGACACGACGATGCGCTGATTGGCCTGGATCGCATAGGTCGGCCCACTGGGCAGCACCTGGGCGGCCACCGCGCCGGTGCAGTGTGGATCGGGGAAAAGCTCGGGTGAGTCCAACACTTCCTCGGTTTCCAGGTCCCAGTCCGACGCGAAGACGAATTGCAGCGTATTGACGACCGGGCCGGTCACACGCACCACCATTTCCTCGTAGGTGATGCCTTCCTTGAATTCCGAACGGATCAGATTCTGTGAACCGGTATAGCCGATGCGGCCGTCGATGACGGCCAGCTTGCGGTGATTGCGCAGGTCGGTCCGCGCCGCCCGCAGGCTGAACAGGCCCGTCGGCATCATCTCATGGCACTGCACCCCGGCCGGTTTCAATCGGGCGAACAGCTGGCGGCTCATGCTCCGCGAACCCAGCGCATCGACCAGCACCCGGCAGGTCACGCCGCGCTGGGCCGCGCGTTCGAGCGCGGTCAGCACTGGTTCCGTCGCCTCGTCCGCCTGGAAAATGTAATAGAGCAGGTGGACGTGATGCTGGGCGTGCTCGATATCTGCCGCCAGCTGTTCGATGCTCGCCTGATAGTGCCCGAGCAATTCGACTTCGTTGCCGCCAAGAATGGGCAGCCGGCCCATGTTTTCGGCCAAGGTTACGCTCGTTTCCAGTTCGGGCGTCAACGACGGATGGACCATGTTCGGGTGCTTGCGCAGCCGCTCCCCGATGGGCCGCATGGCAACCGCGAGTTGTTTGATCCGCTCGATCCGCCAGCGCGGCGCGTAGGGCCGCCCGATCAGCCAGTAGATCGCCATGCCGAGCCAGGGCAAAAAGAAGATGAGCAGCAGCCAGCCCTTGGCAGCCTCCGGCGAACGGCGCGTCGGCACCCAGAACAACATCACCAGCCGCACCACCCATTCGGAGGCCAGGTAAAGCGTCGGCAGCCAGTGCCACTGCTCCACGGTGCTGTACAGGTAGTCGAACACGGTGCGATCCGTGAGGTTTGACGAAACGGGGTACGGACAAGGCCCGCCGTGCGGACCATTGAACCACCGAAACGCGCGGGGTTCAAGTTCCGCACAGCAGGCCTTGGAATTAGTTCCGTTGCTGACAACTGGTCGCCACGAAACGGCGAGTGCTGTTGTGCTCAGGAGAAACCAATAGCTGACAGCTATCAGCTTTCAGCAATCAGTAGGGTCCGCTGTGCGGACCATGAACCGTTGCACATTCCGCGAGTCAGTGGTCGGCACAGCGGACCCTGCAAGTATTGTCCGCCAACCTTAAATTTCTCCCATCGCCCGTACAATAAGGCTGCGTGCCACGGACTGCGTGCCCGTGTGCTCGTAGTAGTTGGTCGTCATGTCGAGCAGGGCGGCCACGTAATCGAGCTTGCCGTCGATGCCCGACATGAAGTTCTTCAGACTGCCGACCAGCTTGTCGGTGCCGAGATCGCGCGAGGCGACGAACTTGCCGGCCCAATCCTTGACCGCGCCGACACCCTGCGAAATGAAACCCAGCTGCGCCTTGGCGTTTTCGCCGGGGATCAGTGACTTTACTTGCTGATAGCGCTCGTTCTTTTCCAGGTCGCCCGCGCCGGATTTGTCCAGAAAACCGAGTGCCTTGACCATGAAGTCCGGCCCCAACGGCAACAAGCCGTCCAGGCAGATCAGCGCGGCCATGCGCATCAGGGCCTCGTCGCGATAGTCGGACAGCGACTTGACGAAGTCGGCCACGCTGTCGCCAGGGATGCCATTCAGCTTGCAGAAGGCGACGATTTCCACCACCAGCTTGACGCAGAAGTCGATGCCCTGGGTCGTGTCCGCCTTCGGCGTCAGCTTGTTCATCAGCGACAGCATGCTGATGTTCTCGCCGATTTTGTTGGCCAGCGCGGCCCAGCCCGCCATGCCTTGCAGGTTGTCCACCATGCGGTACAACCAGAGCGCGGTCTGGTAGCCTTCGCCCTTGTCGTTGTAGAGGGCAATGGCGCGCTCGCCGATTTTCTGAATCATCTTCTGGTCATCCTCGCCGGAGATGACCTTGATCGAGTTCTCGAAGCCGACGAGGTTGTTCCACTGGCCGGGCACGACCCAGTCGAGCGCGTGCAGCACGCGCGTCGTCATGTTCTTGGCGGGCAGGGCGTCCACGACCTTGAAGATAGGCTCGCTCATGGTGTTGGCTCCTTGAGTTTCAGTTGAGCTGCGCCAGGCCGTCCAGATCGAACTTCTTCAACCAGGTCTTGCGGTCTTCCTCGGTGAAGGCATCGTCCGTGGAGCGCACCTGCACCTGGAAACGGCGATTGACCAGCAAGGCCGTGCCTTTCGCGCCCTTGGCCACCAGCGGGAAACCCGCCAGAGCCTGTGTGCTTTCCTTGTAATCGGTAATGGCGTCGGGATTGCTGACCGTGTCGAAAATGGTCAGCGTGGCGACGGGCTTGCCGTCTTGCTTCAGGTCGGCGATGGCCGTGCCTTTCTTTTCCTGCTTGTAGACCAGGTCGAAGGGGCTTTCCGCCTTGGGAAAGAATTTATTGAAGACGCTGCCTTCGTAGGCATCGGTCGAAACGGCTTTCTTGCCGCGCGTCTTGTCCTGGGCCTCGTCCCAGCGGGTCGGTTGCGCGCCACAGGCGGCAACGGCCAACGCCATCAGCCCTGCCAGGAAGGCGACTGCGATGCGCGGCTTGAACAGTAACATGGCCAGTCTCCCAATGCGGAGAAGTTGAACGGGTTCGGGCCACGGCCCGCTGCGGGCCGAGCGAGATGCACGGTTTGTTGTAGTCCGCACGGGGGCGCGCGGCACGTCGCTCACAACTCCGCCGCTGGCCAGATCGTTCCGGACGTTCGACCGCGGAGTTGGCTCAACCGCGTTTCAGCAGGCGGAAGATGATCAGTACCAGTAGCGCCCCGCCGACGGCCAGCAGCATGCTGTGCAAGTTGAAGCCGCTGATGTCGCCGATGCCGAGCGCGTGGCCGACGAAGCCGCCAACCAGCGCGCCCACGATGCCGAGGATGATGGTGATGAGGATGCCGCCCGGCCCGCGCCCCGGCATGATGAACTTGGCGAGAATGCCGGCAATCAGACCGAAAACGATCCAGGTGATGATTCCCATTGGGGGACTCCAGGGTTGCGGATGATGCTTGTAATCGCTGCACGTTGATCCAGACGATTCACTCGGGCCTGGCGCGGCGCTCGGCGTCCCAAAGGCGGACGCCAACGTCCGTCCCCGGCAGCCGCCGGTTCTGGTCGAAGTGGCCCTGAGCGTCCTTCAGGTCGGGACCGACCGAGTAAATGGCCACACCGTCGGGCAAACGCCGGTAGCGCAGCGGTTCGCCGTCGAAAGGATCCGTCCCGGCCTCCGGCTGAGGCTGCGGCGCGACCTCGTCCAGAGACTGTGGCCAGGCACCGGTACGCAATCGGTGGCGCTCCACGGCCAGGGCCACGAGTATGCAGCGCATCCGCGCCTGCATCCACAGGGAATGGTCGAAAAGCTCGGGTCCGAAGGCCAGCACATTGGCGGCGGGCGGCACCGTCCACCAGCGGGGCGTGCGCATGAGCCGCAACTGCATCAGTGCGGCAGGCTGCTCGGTGCACGGCAACCGGCTCGCCGCGTACATTTCCCCACAATAGCGCAACAACCATGCATGGACGTAGCGCAGCATGGGCGTGCCAAGCCGGTCGTAGGCGCTGGCCACCGCCGGCAAGCGAACGGCGTTCGTGCCATGAGCGACATAGTTGACGCTCGACATCGGCGTCTCGCCAGACTCCAGCGCCACGAAGCCCCAGTGCAAGCTGGCTCGCTCGTGGCGCAGCGCCTCAGTCAGCAGCGGGGCACGCTGCTCAGCCGCCACCAGCGATTGTAGGTCGACCAGCGCGGCGTCGGCGGGCTGCGTCCAGGCCAGGGTTGCCTCAATGGCGGACAGCGCCATTTCGCAATTCACGAGGCGCACCAGGAATCCGATCCCCAGCGCCGTGCCGTCGATGGCGCGACAGCCATGCAGCATGGCGCGACTGGCCCGCAGCGCGCCGTCCACGTCGCCCTGATCGGCGCGGTCCAGCGCGTCGTAGTAGAGCAGATAGTTCACGGGGCGGAAGGTCTGTATTTGGCCCAGGTCGATGCTCCACGGAGCTTGCCACGACACGCGCGCGGGGGCAGGGGCGTTGGCCGCCAGCTGGCGTGCCTCGGCGAGCGCACTCTCGGCTTCAGCTAGCGCGGCATGCAGCCTGGCCCGCGTCGCCGCAGGCAAGCGGGCATCGCGAGAGACGGAGCGGAGGTCGTTGATGAGGTCCGGTTCCGGCCAGCCTTCCGGCAGTCGTGTTGCCGCCGCGCGCAGGGCTTGCAGCCCGGGGTCGCCCTCGTGGTTCGGCAGCCTGCCCCAGCGCCAGTCCTCCAGCGGCCAACCGGGATCGGCCGCGTCGGCCTCGGCGACGGTGGCTTGCAGTTCGTCGCTGGCCAGTCGGGCGGCGTACCAGTAGCCGACTCCGAGACAGCCGATCAGGGCGAGAACCACCAGACGGCCCACACGCAGCTGGCGGACGAGCCAGCGGAAGCCAGCGTTCATGATGCGACCTCGCGGGGTTCGGGGTTCGCGGCCGACCGGGGCACTGTCCCGCGCGCGACGTCGCGGCGAAAACGCCCCAGCGCGGACAGCCCGAACCCCACCATCAGCACCAGCCACCAGGCCAGCCCACCGGCAATCGGCTTCAGATCATCTTCCCACTTGCCGAGCCAGGCCGCCTGCTCGACCTGGCCGTAGAAGGTGTGTGAGGCGAGATAGTCGAGCGTGACCGGCGGCGTCAGGCCGATGGCCAGCACATCGATGGTCGCATCGACCGTCACCGCCGACGGCGCGCCAAACGCCACCAGCGCCGGCAGGTAGAACCACTGGCCGCCCCACGCCAGCACGACGAGCAGCACCATGCGCGGCAGCGCGGCCAGGGTGGTCGGACTGACGGCCGAGATCCACAGGCCCAGGCTGGCCATGCCGGCGGCGAAGATGCCGGTGGCAACGGGCAAGACCAGCAGGTCTACCGCTTCCAGGCCACCGCAATACCAGCCGAACAGCCAGACGCCGAAGAGCCAGGCCCAGCCGCGCCGCGCGCCGAGGATGCTGCCCAGCCATTTGGCGAACAGCATGTCGCGGGCGGAAAGCGGGGTGGTTAGCAGCGTATCGAGGGTTTGTCGGTCGCGCTCGCCGCAGATGCTGCTTGCCGCGTGAAAGCCCACTTGCAGCAGGAGCAGGGTCGCCAGCACATCGCCGCCGACGCGCGTCCAGATATTCATGTGTAAGCGCAGGTCGCGCCAGTCCACGAGAGGAATAAACGCGGCGTGGGCCAGCAGGATGGCCAGCGCCGACAGCACCGCCAACGTGCCGAGCAAGCCGCGTCCGAGCGCTGCCAGCCAGGAACGGCGCTGACGGCGGGCGAACAGTTCCTTCCAGAGCATCGGCCAGCGGCCGACGTTGAGCCGCAACCAGGATCGCTGGGCTGCTTCGGGAATCAGCGCGGGTGCAGCCGCCTGGTGCAAGGCTACGCCCCGCAGCCGCAGCACCGACCAGCCGACGCACACGACGATCACGGTTCCGTGGAACCAGGCAAAGCGCACCAGAATGGGCGGCAGGGCGTCGGCTAACCGCGTGCCGCCTTGCAGGGCTTGCAAGAGTTGATAGGCCGCGGTGCCCAGGTTGCCGGTGTTGGCCAGGTCCACCATGTCGAGCAGCACGATCGGGCTGCTCCAGGTTTCCGTCGAAGGAAAAGTGCAAAGCGTTGGCAGGAAATGCAGCAGGGCGTCGGCCACCCCGGTCAGCACGAGATAGCCGACGATTTGCAAATAAACCGTCGTCAGCGCATGGATGCCGCGCCGGGCATACACGGAATTGAGAAACGAAAGACTGGCGACACTCGCGGCCGTCAGGGCCGTGACGCCAAAGCCGATCAGTACCAGGTCGGGTTCGACGCCCCCCAGCAGTTGCAAGAGGGCCAGCACGGGCAGCCCGGACAGCAGCAGCAGGCCCATGCTGGCCAGGCGCGCGGCCAGGATGCCGAAGACGATCTCGTGATTGCGGAGGTCCGTGGCCAGCAGAAATTCCAGGGTCTGGCGGCGCTTCTCTTCCGGGATGGCCGTCGCCACGCCGACCGGTGTCAGCAGCAGCGCGACGATGAACTGCACGGCCATGAACACCGCGAAATAGCTGGCGGCAATATCGGACAGTTCGCGGGCCGGCACACGCGAAGCCGTGAACAATGCCCAGGGGTCATCGAGAGCGGCCAACGAATAGAAGAACGCGGCGGCCAGCAGCATGAACCAGAGGAAGCCTGTATACAGCACGCGCAGGCCCAGCGCGCCGCGCCGCGCGGTGCGGACTACGTCCCAGAAGAAGACGGGGCCGAGCAGCTTGACCCAACCGCGACGCAGCAGTACCGCCAGCAGGAAGAGCAGCGCGGTGCCGCCCAGGACCAGTTGCCAGCGAGTCAAGGCGCCCGCGAACCAGACCAGCACCGCCGCCAGGCTCAGCAGCAGCAGCGTGCCCAGGCGCTCCTGGCGCGATTGGCGAGACACGGGCCGGACCCAGCCGCTGCGAACGCGCGCCAGGCCGGATTGAAGCACGGAAGCCATGATGCGGCGTCTTCGATGTGGCTCAATGAAGCACGGTCACCCGGGATGGCCGTTGCGTTGACTGCGAAATACCGCGACTTGCTGTCGGATCATTTCTTGACGGTCATCATCGAGCTGTCGCAGTTGCCGGCGTCCGTGGCGGCGAATGGCGACGATATCGCTGCCCGCCAGCACCACCACGCCGAGCAGTACGAGCAGCACCGCGATCCAGTAGCCGCCATAGAACTTGCGAAACTGCTGCTGTTCCGGGGTCACGATTACCGCCTCACCCCGCGCCCGCTGGGCCTGCAAGTCGCGGCCCAACTCGGCCGCCTTTTCCTCCATGCCGGAAGCGTAAGCGCCCGCGACCAAGCCGGCCAAGACCAGCATGAGCACCGCGCAGGCCGAACGCAGGG
>JAEUIF010000431.1 GCA_016795185.1 Planctomycetia bacterium
ACGGTGACCTGTTGCGGGCCGAGGTTCCAGAGCGTAAGTTGACGTGAGCAGTCTGCGGTCATGAACTTGAGCCTCCGTGTTGTGGTAAGGTTTGCGTCAGCTGCAACTTACTTACAACCGGAGGTTCTTCTTTCAAGGACATGGTGCGCAATTCAGGTTAGTGTTATCGCGTTCCAGAACCGCCACGGCCATGCCTGAACTTTTTCCAACTCCATATGATTCTAGAATTTGAAACACTTGTGCGACGCCTTCGTCACTGCCAACAGTTCGCGGTGGGAGCTTGTCTCCAAGTGTCGTTTGCGTGTCGCTGTGCCGGCAGTTGTTATGCGCCCAGACTGAGAATCCCCACTCCTCGCCGCCGACGAAGTACGTGTGGTGCTCCGCCACCCGCAGATTGTACACCACGCTCTCTTCGCCGTCGTCCACCACTTCCTCGACCGCCACCCACTGCCCGTCGTGGCTGCGCAGTTGGTCGCCCGGCTGCAACGCCGCCGTCGGCACCCAGCCTTGGCCGCGCACGTAGAACGGGTGCGTCAGCGTCGTCCGCACCACCTGCCCGCCGACATGGAGATTGACCACCGGCAGCCGGTTCTCGAAGACCTCCTCCACTAGCCGCGCCACCGGCAGCGCCGTCGGGTCGTCCTCCGGCGCCGTGACCACTGTGTCGCCCGCCCGGAACTGGTCGATGCGCTTCCAGCCGTCCGGCGTCAGCAGCTGCGTCTCGGGCGCGAAGCAGACCCACTTCATCATGTCCAGCAGCGAGCGCGCCATGCCGGCGATGTTCATGCCGGCTTGCGCGCCTTGCAGGACCTTGTCGCCGCCGCCGGCCAGCAGGCCGACCACCGCCCCGCCCCCCAGCCCGGCGAAGTCCCAGGCCAACCCGCGGGCGGCTTCGCGGGTCGCCGTGCCCCAGCTGACGTTGAACTGCGCCCGCGCGTTCCAGGCGGTGCTGGCGAAGCCGCCGACCAGGCCGCCGCCGATGTCGCCGATGTGCATCGCCATCACCGCTTGCGACTCGCTGGCGCCGAAGTACTTGGCCCCGTAGTAGCCGCCGAGCGAACCGACCGCCCGCGTCGCCGCCACCAACGGGTTGACCGCCCCGAAGAAGGCGTTCAGGCCGCCGGCGAAGACGTAGTCGCTGAACGACGCCTGGCCGCCGGAGGTGACGTGCGTCTGCCAGACGCCCAGGCTGCCGCCAGAGGGCGTAAAGAGATAACGCAAATCGGACGCAGTTCAAATGAACGAACTGCGTCCGATTTGCGTTCCCTTTTCCTTTTTCCCATTCTCGTCGTCACTTCTCGCCAGATATCAGACCTCCCCACCCAACAGCCTCGACTTCCGCCTTGGTCGCCCATCCAGACCCTGGAAAAATCGTAGTGAACGCGTATGGCTGGACAGAATATCCAGGTCCAGTAGCCCCTAAAGCTGAATCCATAGTGATGTGTTTGGGATCGACCCAGATCGAGCTACACTCATCACACGCAAGCACTACTCGCTTAGGATCCGATGTGCGAAGAAACCCAATCATCCCGGCGGATTCGCACAACGGACATGGCAAAGCTATGTAGATCATATTGGCGTTCCTGGAGCGAAAGTATTAGTCTGTGGGAAGGCTGTAATGACCCTATTCGTTGGGTTTCCAACTGGATCTTGCTCGACAACGACTCGGAGATACCGGCCTGGTGTTCCGATCGGCGATGGGGCACCAGCTCCATTCCCTCCCTGACGGCCTATAGGCGTTCCCATGTCCACTACGTAGGCGATGGCGCGAGTTCCTTGCCGATAGGCCCAGACTGTGGGAGTTGCTCCCGGTGGTAGTGCGCCAGAGGCAGCGGATGGAGTAGACATAGCAACGGCGTATGCGTGATCAATCCGCCTGACAGCAGTCGAAACCCGGCCGTAAAAGATGCCATGATTACCTTTGGTTGGATCGTTCCGCATATGCTTCATGACATGTTGAAGGACACTTCCGTCAGCTGGATGAGCTCTATATTCCAGTCCGCCTGCTGAGGTCCAGCCGCCACCATAACCCTTGCTTGCATCAGTCGATGTGGGGAAAAGTCCTTTGGTACGTTGCTGGAAGTCATTCCAGTTGTTGCACGCATTGTGTGCCCAGACCGAGAACCCCCAGTCCTCACCGCCGACGAAATACGTGTGGTACTGGCTCACCCGCAGGTTGTACACTACCGACTCTTCGCCGTTGTCCACCACTTCCTCGACCGGCACCCATTGGCCGTCGTGGCTGCGCAAGAGGTCGCCCGGCTGCAACTCCGCCGCTGGTGTCCAGTCCTTGCCTTGGACGTAGAACGGGTGCAAGGGCGTCGTCCGCACGACCCGTCCCTGGACATGGACGGTCAGAAGCCGGCTGTAGTTGACGAAGACCTCTTCGACCACCTGCACGACCAGCGGCCCGTCCGGGTCGTCTTCCGACCGCGACACGATGCGGTCGCCTTCCGCGAAGCCGCAGATTTCGCGCCAGCCTGCCGGGGTCAGCAGCTCGGTCTCCGGCGCGAAGCAGATTTGCCGCGCCAGCGTCCAGGCGCTGTGCGCCACCCCGGCGATCTGCTGGCCCTGCGCCATGCCTTCGAGAATATTGCCGCCCGTGGCCCAGGCATAGACACCGCCAGCGGTCATGCCGCCCGCGTCCACTAGCCCCCCGGTCAGCACCGCGCCGCGCACCAGCTTGCTGGTGTCCGCCGCGCTCTTGCCGCACAACAAGGCATTGAGCCGCGTGGCCCGCGCCGCGTCGTGCAGCCCGCCGCCAATGCTGCCCAGCATGCCGCCTACCCGCATGACGCCCACTGCCGTCTCGTGGTCGGCGCCCAGGGCTCGCGCCCCGGCGTAGCCGCCGACACTGCCGAACAGGTTGCCGTAGCCGGCGCTGGGGCTGATGACCCCGTAGATGCCGTGCTGCAGCGCCGTGCCCACGTAGGCCTGGAAGCCCGCCGTGCCCTTGCTGCTCATGTAGAGCTGGAAGACGCCCGCCCCGGCGTTGGCCACCCCACCGCCCACGTAGTAGGCGGCATAGGCCGCCACCGCCCGCTTGCCGCCTTCCTTGAGCACCCCGCTGAACGCTGCCCCAGCCCCGCCGCCGCCGGCCACCAGCGTGAAGGTCTCGATGCCCGCCAGGGCGATGTAGCCCCACGCCGCCAGGTCGTCGCCGCGCCACTTGGCGTTGAGCATGTGGCGGGCGCTGCTCCAGACCGGTATCCCCGCCTCCCATTCGCTCGGCCCCTCGGCGGAGAGTTGCACGGTGCTGGCCGCCAGGCTCTCGCTGCCCAGCCACTGCGACGGCCGGAAGACGTCGCCGGTGGTCAGCTTCAGGAACACCTGCGCGCCGATGGTGAACGGGTTGGCGGTGAACAAGAAGTCGATGACGTTCAGGCCCACCGTGGCCGGTTGGTACTCCAGGACGGAGAGCAGGCCCGAGGCGTCGCGCTGGAACCAGCGCTGCGTTTCGGTGCTCGAGCCGGCGCGCAGCATCTCGAAGAGCACGTCGCGCTTCAGCCCCGGATCGTCGATGCCGAACAGCCGGTTGCGTTCGGCGACGCTCAGCGCCTGCAACTTGGGGGAGGCCAGCAACTGCTGGGCGGCGGCGACCTCGGCGGGGTCCAGATATTGCGGGCCGCTCATCGGCCGCAGGCTGTCGGGCAACGGCTGCTGCACGGCGTCGGGGAACTGGGCCGCCAGTTCGCGCAACGCGCGCTGGTAGGTGAGGCTGCCGTCCTCGTCGCCGTTCAGGCCGGTGCGGATGCGGTTGTCGGCGCGGCTGTCGTCGCCGGCCACCGGCTCGGGCCGGTAGTCGGGCAGGGCGCTGGGCGTCACGGCGGCGCTGACGATGGCATAGGGCCGGCCGACCGGACTGAAGCCGATGGCCCCCGGCGTCGACGGCTGGTCGATGGCGTTGTCGGTATGGACGAAGGTTTGGAGCAAGTTGTAGCGGGTGACCGCGCCGGCGGCCCGGCTGAGTTGCAGCGTGCCGGTCAGGGCGTTGCCGCTCAGGGTGTGGTCGAGCGTGGTCGCGCCCTCGTCGGCCGGTTGGCCGTCGATGGTCCGGGCATAGTCGCCCTCGCCCTGGGTGGTGCGCTCGAAGATGCCCTGGGCGCGGTTGCCGGACTCGTTGACATGGTACTGGCCCGCCTGGCCCTCGGTGCCGATCACGGTCATGGCGAAGTCCTGGCCGCTGCGGGTGCCGGTCTCGGCCAGCGTATATTTTTCGACGCCGCTCTGGAGGCTGGTGTAGGCGCCGGTGAGGCGGTTCTCGTCGCGCTGGCGGCCGAAGCGGTCGTTCGCGGACTGGGAGATCGAATAGGTGCCGTGGGCGTAGGTGCCCCGACCGGATCATCATCGGCGAATGCCGCGGCGCGGAGGCCCTGGACATGCTCCAGGCCATGAACTCCGGCCACGACGGCTCGCTGACGACCGTGCATGCCAACGACACGCGCGACGCCCTGGGCCGCCTGGAAATGATGGTCGGCATGGCCGGGTTCGACATCCCCATGTGGGTCATCCGCCGCCAGATCAGCGGGGCGATTCAGATCGTCGTCCAGGTCAGCCGGCTGATCGGCGGCCCCCGCAAGGTGCTGAAGATTTCCGAGGTCACGGGCATGGAAGGCGACAACTTCGTGATGCACGACCTGTTCGGTTTCAAACAGACCGGAGTAGACGACCGGCGCATGGCCCAGGGCTATTTCTTCGCTGGCGGCATCCGGCCCCACTGCCTGGAACGCCTCCAGGCCTACGGCCTCAACTTCCCGCCGCAGTTTTTCGAGCGTCGGATGCTCGGCGCCTAGCCCGCACGGAGTCCCGCGATGCTGCTGCCCCTGGCCACGTTTGTGGCGGTCACGTTCGGCCTAGTCGGCGTCTACTGGCTGGCGCTGGATCTGCTGCGCAACCGGTTGCTGGTCAGCCAGCGGCTCCGCGAGGAATTCACCCCCGCGGAGGCCAAGACGCCGCGCTCGCCGCTATTCAAGCCGCTGCCCGCCGAGACGGGTTTTGAAGCGGAGCCTGCCAGGGACGGCTTCGCTGAGCCGGCCGGCGGCTTCCTCACGCGGCTACAGCGCGTGCACGAACAGTCCGGGCTGCCCGGCGACCTGACCGCGCTGGCCGCGGTTGGCCTGGCGCTCGGCGTCTGCGGCGGAGGGCTCGTCGGCTGGCAGCTGGGGGCCGCGCTCGGCGTCCTGGCCGGCGTCGCCGGCGTACTGCTGCCGTTCCTGTACCTGTACTACCGCTGGAAGGCGCGCCTGGAACTCCTGATGGGCCAGTTGCCCGACGCCTTCGACCTGATGGCGCGGACGATCCGCGCGGGCCACTCGGTCCCGCAGGCGCTACAGAGCGTCAGCGAGGAGTTCGAGCCGCCGATCGCGGTCGAGTTTTCCTACTGCCGCGAGCAGCAGCAACTCGGCCTGCTCCCCGAAGTGGTCTACCGCGAGCTGGCGCGGCGGACGAATGTCCTGGAAATCAAGATTTTCGTCATGGCCTTGCTGATCCAGCAGCAGACCGGGGGCAACCTGGCTGAGTTGCTGGAACGGCTCGCGACGCTGGTCCGCGAGCGGCTGCGCATCCGCGGCCACATCAAGGCGTTGACCGGCGAGGGCCGGCTCCAGGCGGTGGTGCTGCTGCTGCTGCCGCCCGGCATGTTCGTCCTGCTCCTGGCGCTATACCCGGACTACGCCGGCCAGCTCCTGGACCACCCGGCGCTGCTGGCGGGCATGCTCTGTTCGATGGCCGTCGGGGCCTTCTGGATCCACCGGATCGTCAACTTCGACTTCTGACCGGAGGCTCAACCGTGGCGGCCGACGCGCGCTGGCTCTTTCTGGCAAGCCTGGTGACGGTGGGGCTGTTCAGTTTCTTCCTGGCCCTGGCCGGGCTGCGCGGCCGGCGTCAGGAAAGCCGACTGCAAGAACTGATGGACCCGGAGCCAGGGCCGCAGCCGCCGCCGGGCGCCGTCGGCCCCCCGGCCCGGCAGACGATGTTGCAAGGGCTGGCCCTGTCTACGCTGCCGCGGCTGGGCGCTCCCCTCCTACCCGGCGAAACCGAAGGCCGCACCCAGCTCGAAACGCAGCTACGCCGCGCGGGCTACTACCAGCCCCAGGCGCCCGTCGTGTACCTGGGCGCGAAGGTCGCCTTGCTGCTGCTGACGATCCTGCTGGCCGTGACCCTCGAACGGGCGCACATCTTGCGGCCGACCTACGCGGCCATCCTGGGCGGCTCGTTCAGCGGCCTGGCGGTCATACTGCCCGGCGTCTGGCTCGACTACCGCACCCGCCAGCGCCAGCACCTGTTCCGCCGCTCCCTGCCCGACGCCCTCGACGTCATGGTCATTTGCCTGGAGGCCGGCCTGAGCCTGTCCGACGCGATTCGCCGCGTCAGCGCGGAACTGCGGACGGCGCACCCGCTGCTGGCCGTTGAAATGGAAATCATACAGCGCGAAATCCTGCTCGGCCTCAGCGCTGGCGAGGCGGTTCGCCGCTTTGCCCGGCGTTGCGACCTGGAAGAGGTGCGCAGCCTGGCCGCCGTCATCAGCCAGTCCGAACGTTTCGGCGCCAGCATGACCAAGGCGCTGCGGGTCCAGGCGGACCAGCTGCGGGTCCGCCGCCACCAGCGCGCGGAGGAACGGGCCCAGCGGGCGGCGGTGTTCATCCTGCTGCCCACCCTACTCTGCATCTTCCCGGCGGTGTTCCTGATCATTCTCGGCCCGGCCGTGCTCCGCATCATGGAAATGTATCAACACATGGGCCGCTGACCGACGGCCAGCGCCGATCGACGGAGGAAGCCACCATGCGAAGACCGCCCCGCCGTGCCCGCCGGCCCGCCGCCGCGGCGCTGGAGTTTGCCATCGTCGTGCCGCTGCTGCTGCTACTCTTCCTGGGCCTGATGGAGTTCAGCCGCTCGATGACCGTGCTGGGCATCGCCAGCAACGCCAGTCGTCAGGGCGCGCGCGCCGGCGCGGTCACGCCGGGCAACTACTCGGCGGTCGTCACTGCCGTCAACGACGCGCTCCAGCCGTCCGGGCTGGCGGGCCTGCAAACCACGGAGGTCCGCGTCAACAACGTCGTCGTCACGAACGACGTCGACTTTCGGCTGCGGGCCACCCCCGGCGCGAGCATCGCGGTGACGGTTTCCATCCCTTACGACCGCGTCTCCTGGGTGCCGGGGAGCCGCTACCTGGCCGGTCGGACGCTGGCCGAAGGCGCGGTCATGCGCAAGGAAGGCTAACGGTGCGGCATCTCCGGAGGCAACCCTCATGCAACTCCAGCGAATTTCCGGACAGCGCCGGCGGCAGGGCGGCATCACCTCGATCGTGGCGATCCTCCTGCTGCCACTGCTGAGCATGCTGGCCTTTGCCATTGACCTGAACTTCCTCTGGCGCGCCGACGCCGAACTACAGAACGCGGCGGACGCGGCGGCCCTGGCCGGTGCCAGCGAACTGTTCGCCTACGCAGCGCCGGGCAACCACCCCGCCGTGTCTTCCATCCCGCCCGCACAGCTGCGGTCGCTGGCGGAGCGCGACGCGCGCGCCGTCGCGGTCGCGTACGGGCAGCAGCACCGGGTCGCCAACACCGGCCTCGCGGTCAACGCCGACGACGTCGGCGTGGGCTACATCACCGACCCGGCCGCCGCGTCCAGCACGACGACCGGCAGCTGGCAGACCGGCCCCACCGCGCCGTTCCCCAATTCCATCCGCGTGACGGTGCGCCGCGACGGACAGGTCGGCCCCGGCCCACTCTCGCTGTACTTCGGCGGCCTGCTCGGCGCGCCCCAGGCGGCGCGCCAGGCCTCGGCCACCGCCACCCTGCGCGGCCAGAACATCAGTGGCTTTCGCGGCGCGGGCGGGCGGCTGCTGCCCCTGGCGATGAGCCTGGCGACCTTCAACCGTCTGACCGGCGCTAGCGCCACGACCCCGATCGGCGTTACCCCCCAGGACCTGTGGACCCTCCGTCCCGTCGCCACGGGCGGATCGCCGCCCACCAACGTCACCGCCGGCGCGGACGGCACGGAGGAGGCCAAAATTTTCCCGGACAAAACCACCGCCGGCAACTTTGGGTTGCTCTCGCTCCGCAACAGCAAGGCGACCAGCGCCGGCACCTACGACAATTGGATTCGCAACGGCCCGAGCGACGCCGACCTGGCGAGCTTTGGTGCCAGCGGCTTGCAAGCCCCCCTGGACTTGCACGGTGGCCCCGGTCTGAAGGCTTCCGAGGAAGACGCCTTTCGGTCGATCATCGGCCAGCCCCGCACACTGGTCGTCTACGACAATTACAGCGGTTCGGGCAGCAACACGACTTACCATGTGGTCCATTTCCTCGGCGCTGCCGTGGTGGCCGTCGATCTGAACGGTAAAGACAAGTACGTGACGATCCAGCTGACGCCCACCCTCGACCCCACGGCCGTGCGCACCGGCAACCCGGCGGCGACGACCCTGATCTACAGCGGCGTGTCGCTGACGCGCTGAGCATCTGGACCCCAAGACGATTCAGTGCCTTCTTCACACCCTACAGCAATTCGGACGGCCGCCTCGGTGTCCTTTACCTCGCTCTGATCGCATTTCCGCCCGATTCTTGCCGAATTGTCATCCGATCTGCGGCTGGTGGTTACACCGAGAATCTGGCAAAGGCGGCCTCCCAGGATTGTACCCCGCTCCCCGCTCCCCGAGATTTCTCGTACCCCGCCCCTACCCCGCCCCTCCCCCACGCCGGTAGAATCGCGCCTTTTCGGGGAGGCCGGGGCGCGTGGGCGAGGTACGCTGGTTCTGCCGCAACACCGAGGAATGGCACGCGCTGGCCGAACGGCTCAAGCAGACGCCCTGTCCGCACTGCCAAGTGGTCGGCACGCTGATTCGCCACGGCTCTTTGCGCGGCTATGATGACAGCAGCCCCCAGCGCCGGACCATCCGCGCGGCGGATCTTTTGCAGCAACCGCCAGGCCCGTCACGGTTGCGGACGGACGTTCAGCGTCTGGCTCGCCGACAAGATCCGCCGCCTCAGCCTGACCACCGGCTGTCTGTGGCGCTTCCTCCAGCGTGCCGTCGCCGACGGCATCAGCGCCGCCAGCCGCGCCGTCGCCTGCCACCTGAGCGACCGCACCCTGTAGCGCATCTGGCAACGGTTCCACCAGGGCCAAAGCCAGCTCCGCACGGCGCTGGCGGGGCGCTGCCCGCCACCCGAACTGCCGGCGGCACCTGGGCTACGGCCGGCGGCGCAAGTGCTCGCCCATCTCCACGCTGCCTTCCCCGACGCCCTCTGTCCGATCGCCGCCTTCCAGCACGCGCTGCGGACCTTCTTCGTGTAAGCCAGCGCTGTCCTGTCTGGTCCCCGGACCGCCACCGGGCGTGCGGGCATCGGCGCCGCCACGGTGGTCGCGCGCACCCGGTCTGCGGCTCCCCAACTCTTCGCGTTTTCGAGTGGGTAACTTTCGGCCTTGGCAGCCGACGAAACCCCGTCATTCTCAGGACAGAACGCGCTTTTCCTCCAGGGGAATTCTTGTCATGCTTTGGCGATGGCCAAATTCAAGCAACTCCACGACCTGTACCGATTTCCCGGCTTCGTTCCCCAAGCCAGAATTCACGGCGTCTTCGGCGATCCCCTGGCTGTGGTCATCACCCTACAGCGCCGCCGAAAAAAACGCTTTGCGACGCTTGTGGGCAAGTGTCTTGGACCTATTACGACAAGCGGCCCCGGCGTGCCCGGGATCTCTCCTGTGGCGACAAGCGGGTCTACCTTGCCTACTCTCTCCGCCGAATCCAAATTTCGCGGTGCGGCGGCGTGAAGAGCGAACGGCTCGACTGGCTGGCCGACAACCCGCTGTATACCAAGCGGTTCGCGTTCTTCGTGGGCCGGCGCTGCCGCGAAACCCCCATCAAGGAAGTGGCCGAGGAACTATTCCTCGATTGGCACACGGTCAAGGAGTTGGACAAGCAGTATAGGCGCCAACAGCTCCGCCGGAAGAACATCGGCCCAGGCGGAGCGGTCACGGGATGAGTCGAGGTACGCATGCTGGCGCTGCGGAAATCGTCTGCCGAATGCGTTCGTTCGTTCCTGGCTGTCCAGAACCAGCTCGGCTTCACCTATGCTGCCGCCGGTGCAACGGCAAAGACCCCGCCCGCCGACCATGTGGTGGACCATACCCGCATCCGGCTGGGCCACGGCGAGGCGGTGTTCCAGGCCGGGCGAGCGGCTCTCGAAAGCTGGCAGCAGTTTTCGCTGGGCTGGCTGGAAGCATGGCCGCCGGACACGGCCATCCGGCCAGGGGAGGTAGTGGCCGTGGTCGCCCGTGCCATCGGGCTGTGGTGGCTGAACGCCTGCCGGATCGTCTACGTCGTCCATGAAACCGACCCGTTTCGCCGCTTTGGCTTTGCGTATGGAACTCTCCCGGATCATGCCGGCAGTGGCGAGGAACGCTTCCTGATTGAATGGGATCGAACGGACGACAGCGTCTGGTACGACATCCTGGCTTTCTCCCGCCCACGGCACCTGCTGGCCCGGCTGGGCTACCCGTGGGTTCGCCGCACGCAGCAGCGGTTTGGACAGGAGTCGGCCGCGGCGATGCTCCGGGCCGTGGGTGCGGCAGGCACCAGTGCTTCCTGAGTGCGGCAAACCGCCGAAAAGCTGGCGTGGACAAGTTCCAGGCGACCAGCTTCGGCCGGCTGGTGCGAGACGCCGGGCCAGTGGACCCGCCAGAGGTCAACGGCCTGGGCTTCTTGCTGGGCGACAAGAAAGCTGGGCCGTTCACGCTGGAAGTCGAGTGGATCAGGGCGGTGCGAGCAGAAGCGGCGAAGTAGGCAGCCTGGCTCACTTCAGCGAGTGCTTCTGGAAAAACTCCCAGATCAAGTCGTTCGCCGAGATGTTCATGGCCGACTTGCCCATGAACCCGACGGGTGGCTTCTGGCCCGGCCAGGTGTGCCCGCCGCCGTCGATGGTGATGAGGACGACCTCGGCGCCGTCCTTGCCTGGTCCGAAGCTCTTGCGGGTCACTTTCAGCTCATCGCCGGCCTTGGACAGTTCGTCCGTCGCCCTGGGCTTCTCTTCGCAGCCGTTCAACTTCACCCAGGTCTGGACCGAGTCCTCGACCGACTTGAGCCGCATGAACCCTGGCGTCTTGCCGGCGGGATTACCAAACGGCACGAAGGTGTCCTTGGTGCCGTGGAAATGCAGCACCGGCACAGGGCGTTTCGGCTTGCTCTCCTCGATGGCGATGGTCCCAGCCACCGGGGCGATGGCGGCGATCCGGTCGGATAACTCGGCGGCCAGCTTGTAGCACATCATGGCCCCGTTGCTCATGCCGCAGGCGTAGACCCGCTTCGGGTCCACGGTGGCGACCGTGCCCAGGTCGTCGAGCAGCTTGCCGATGAAGGCCACATCGTCAGCCTTGCTACCCATGCCGTTCCGAATGCCACCCGCATTCCAGGTGAGGAAGATGCCGGCGCCGGTGCCGCTGGGATAGACGACGATGAATCCTCCCTCGTCGGCCTTCGCGGACAATCCGCAGAACGGCGCCATCATCGGACCGTTCATCGCGGCCCCATGCAGAGCCAGTACCACCGGCGTGGGCTTCTTGGGGTCGTAGCCCTTCGGAATGTGGACCAGGTAAGAGCGGGTCTGCTCGCCCAGCTTGATCGACCGAGTGTGGTCGCCCGGCCCCAGCAGGTCCGGTTCGGCGCTGACCAGCAGGGCGAGAAAGAGCGGGCAGAGGTTCATGGTGTGGTTTCTCCCAGATGCGTTGCCAGGCTGACGATTCTACCGTAACGCCGCCACCGAAGTTTCGGTGCTCGTTGAGGGTGGAACGGTCTCGCACCATGTCCCCGATTGGCACATCGCACCTGGCCGCTTGTCCGGAAGCTAGCGCTGAAACTGCCCCATGAGTTGCCCTTCCGCCAGGATATGCCCCTTCATGGCATCCACCAGGTGGACTTTGGTCGCACCAGCCGGCAGGTCCAGGAAAACATCCAGGGCGTAGAGCGTGAAGAAGTACCGGTGGGGCTTGCCCTGCGGCGGGGCGGGACCGCCGTAGCCAATCTTGCCAAAGTCGTTCTTCCCTTGCCTCGCCCCGTTGCCAAGGACTTCGGTCGTCGGTACGGCTTCCTCCAGTCCCCTGGCCTGAGCCGGCAGGTTGAAGAGAACCCAATGGGCCCAGGTGCCACGCGGGGCGTCGGGGTCATCGCAGATCATAGCCAGGCTCTTGGTCCCTGCCGGCGGCTCGGACCAGTGTAACGGCGGCGACCGATCTGGCCCATCGCCGGTGTACTGCTTCGGTATGGTCGCACCCGCATGAAAGGCCGTGCTGGTGAATTCGATGGACATCGTCTCGGCCCTTTGCGTAATGGAGGTATCTGCTGTGACGCCTGGATTCTACCCTGCCGGCGCCGAATACGATGAACAGAATGATGAATGGAATCCCATCGCCATGTTCCGTTGCCATCGCCTCCTGTGCCGCCGCCGTCGGCAAGGAGGCCGAAGACCTGCAAGTGATCGACGCTCTGCATCGGCGAGGCATTGACGCCGTTCACGTTGCCTGGGATGACCCGGCCGTGGACTGGTCCACATTTCGCCTGACCGTCATCCGCTCGACCTGGGATTACCCGAGGCGGCGGGACGCCTTTCTGGCCTGGGCGGAAGCCCTGCCACGGGTGCTCAACCCGTCGCCCATCCTGCGTTGGAACACCGACAAACGCTACCTGGAGCACTTCATCAAGGCTGGTCTGCCCGTCATTCCCACCCGCTTCGTCGAACCGGGCGATCCCTTCGAGCTTCCAGGAGTTCCTTTTGTGGTGAAGCCGGCGGTTTCCTGCGGGGCCAGGGACACCGCCCGGTACGCTTCCGATGACGAGGCACAGGCCCGGGAGCATGTTCGGCGCCTGCAAGCCGAGGGACGCACCGTCATGGTGCAACCCTATCTCGCGGAGATCGAGGCCAACGGCGAAGTCGCCGTGATCTTCATTGGCGGTGTCTACTCGCACGCGATTTGCCGGGGCGCTCTTCTGAACGCCGGGCAGCCGGCGGAATGCGTGCCGCTCGACGTCCGGCCTCATGAAGCCAGTCCCGCGGAGAAAAGGCTGGCCGAAACGGTCATGGCACACGTTCCGGGCCAAGCGTCAGAGCTGCTGTATGGGCGGGTCGATCTTGTGCCTGGGCCGGATGGCGGACTGGTAATCCTGGAAGTGGAACTGACCGAGCCGGCTCTGTTCCTCGGATTCAGCAAGGGCGGCGTCGATCGGCTGGCCGATGGCATCGGCACCGCTCTGGCGAGGTCGTGAAGCTTTGACAGCCCAGGCCGCTTTCGGTCTCCTCTCTTCGGTGATACAGTCGAACAGGTACTGTTCCCACCGAGCCAGTTCGTTTCGTGTGATCGAGATTCGCCGCGAGGCCCCCATGATCGCGTTCACCTGCTCGCACTGCGGCCTGAAGCTCAAGGTCAAACCCGAGTTCGCAGGCCGCTCGTCTCGTTGTCCCACCTGCAAGCAGCCGCTAGTCGTTCCACCGCCCAGCCAGACGCTGGCCGAGGTGGGGGCTGGGGTAATCGAAGGCACATCGAGCAGCCTGGTCCAGGCCGGCGTCGATGGCGGCGTCTCCCTGGAGCAAGCGGGCACGGCGGCTCGTCAAGGCTCGAAGTCCGTTCGCGAAATCCTGGCCGGTCAGACCAAGAAGGGCGGGCGGTACATCATCCAGAATGAGATCGCTCGCGGCGGCATGGGAGCTGTCCTGCGGGCCATCGACTGCGACATTCGCCGCGAGGTCGCCGTCAAGTACCTGCTGGACCAATCCGACCCCAAGAAGAAGTCTCGCTTCGTCGAGGAGGCCCAGATCACCGGCCAGCTCGAACACCCGAACATCGTGCCGATCCATGAACTTGGCGTGGACAGCCAGCAGCGTTTGTTCTTCGCGATGAAGATGGTCAAGGGCCAGAGTCTTGCCCAGGTTCTGGACTCGCTCCGGGCGAACCCGAAGAGCGCCGAGAGCACTTTCTCGCTGGGGCGATTGCTGAACATCTTCGTCAGCGTCTGCAACGCCCTCGCGTATTCCCATTCCTGTGGCGTCGTCCACCGTGACCTGAAACCCGCGAACATCATGATCGGGGACTTTGGCGAGGTCTACGTCATGGACTGGGGCCTGGCCAAGGTCTGCAGCGGCAGAGGCCAGGAGGCAGGGCCACCCGCGGCAGTTGCCGTGCCTTCGGGTCAAAGAAACGCTGTACCGTTCGTGGTTCCGGTTTCCTCCGTTCAGAGCATTTCCTCTTCGCGTTCCATCAAGGTGGAGACCAGTCGAGAACCGGACGCCGACCTGACCCAGGAGGGCTCGGTGCTGGGCACGCCAGTGTACATGCCGCCCGAGCAGGCCGTGGGTCGGGTGCAGACCATCGACCAGCGGAGTGACGTCTACTCGCTGGGGGCCATTCTCTACGAAATCCTCACCTTGCAACCGCCCATCGGCAAGGAAGGCGGCTACATGGCTATCCTCATGCGAGTCGCCGAAGGGGACATCGTCTCGCCGGAGCAGCGGAACCCGCAGCGAGCCAAAGCGGGCAAGATCCCCAGGGAACTCTCGGCCATCGCCCTGAAGGCGCTGGCGAAGAACCCGCAGGACCGCTACCCGCACGTCGAATCCCTCCGGCGGGACATCGAGCGATTTCAGGAAGGACGGTCGGTCAGTGCCAAGGACGACACCAAATGGGAAATGGCGATCAAGTTCGTGAAACGGAACAAAGGCTTCAGTGCGGCGACAGCAATAGTAGCCGTGCTGCTGGTCTGGAGTTCCTGGATCAACTACCAGGCCCGGCGAGAAGCGGAACGGGCGAACAAGCAGACGCAGGAACGGACGGAGAAGGCAGTGCCGGCGCTGGTGGAAATCGCCAGACTGGCCGTGGAGCGACGAAGATTCGCCAATGCCCTGGAACAGGTGGACTTGGCCCTGGCCTACACCCCGGACCATGCGGAGGCCCGGCTGTTGAAAGGGCAACTGTTAATCCTCGACAAGAAGTTTCCCGAGGCGAGGGTGGAGTTGGAAATGTACTTGCGGCAGCGGCCGGCGGATGGCGAGGCCCGCAGGCTCGGAGAGCTGTGCAGCCGATCTCGCCCGGATGAGGATGGCAACTTGCTGGCGTTTGCCCAGGTGTTTGAGCAGCAGAAGACACCGATCCTGGCGGATGGTCTGCTGACCAAACACGCCAGCAACTCACTCGAAGCCCGGAAAAAGCTACTGGAGCTGTACCGGCAGAAGATCGATGCCAAATGGCCAGGGCTGGGCCAGCAACTGTCCATGGACGCTGCCGGCATTTACGCCCTCAGCTTGTATTCCCAGAAGCGGGTGACCCATCTGGACTGTCTGGAGGGCATGCCGATTACCACGCTCAACCTTGGCGACTGCAAGGAAGTGCAGGACCTGACGCCCCTCAAGGGCATGCCGCTCCGGTCACTGGACCTCTTGAATTGTGGCCAGGTACGAGACCTGACGCCCCTCAAGGGCATGCCGCTCACCACGCTGCATCTCAACGGTTGTGGCGGAATCCGGGACGTGACTTCGCTCAAGGGCATGCCGCTCACCATTCTGTCCTTGAGTGGCTGTCCGGTGCAGGACCTGACGCCGCTCAAGGGTTTGCCGCTGACCACGCTGAACCTGGCGCTTTGCGGCCAGGTGCAGGACTTGAGCCCGCTCAAGGGCGTGCCGCTGACCACGCTGGGACTGCGAGGCTGCGAACTGGTGCAGGACTTGACGCCGCTGCAAGGGATGCCCCTTACTTCACTAGACCTCACCTACTGTCGTGGAGTGCAAGACTTGACGCCGCTCAAGGACCTGCCGCTGACCTCGCTGAACACACCCAAGAATCACATGAAAGGTCTAGAGTTTATCCGCCAGATGAAGAGCTTGAAAACTTTGAACGGGCTTAAGAGCGAGGAGTTTTGGAAGAAGTACGAGGCCGGTGAGTTCAACAAGTAGCCGCCAAATGCCGTTCAAGGCGCCTGTCGTTCATGATGCCGTTCAAGGCGCCTGTCGTTCATGCTCCTGGAACCAGGCCAGCGTCCGGCGGAGCACATCTTCCTGGTGCCGCGGCTGGCGGATGCCGTGCCCTTCGCCGGGGTAGATCACCATTTGCGTCGGCACCTTTCGGGATCGCAGGGCCTCGTAGAACATTTTCCCCATGGGCAGGGGACATCGGCGGTCCTCGCGGGCGTGCAGGATCAGCGTCGGGGTGCGGACGTTGGCCGCGTGGGTCAGCGGGCTGTGCTTCCGCATCGCTCCCGGCAGTTCCCAGGGCCGACCGCCAAACTCCCATTCCACCCAGCTCTGCAAGTCGCTCAGTCCCCAGAAGACGTTCAGCTCGGTGACGGCGTTCTGGGCGACTGCTGCTCGGAACTGGTGGGTGTGCCCGACCAGCCAGCAGGTCATGTAACCGCCGTAGCTGGTCCCGTACACGAATTGCCGCTCCGGATCGACCACCTTCTCGCGGACCAGATGGTCGATGCCGGTCAGGATGTCTCGCATGTCGCCGCCGCCGAAATCAAAGCGGTCGGCGTCGATGAACTTCTGGCCGTAGCCTTCGCTGCCGCGGAAGTTCGGCTGGAAGACCGCGTAGCCATGGGCGGCGAAAACCTGCACCTGGAAGTTGAATCCGCGGCTCGAACGGCCGTGCGGCCCGCCGTGGGGAACGAGCAGCAGCTTGTAGGGTGACTTGGCGACCGATTCCGGCGGCACGGTGAGCAGGCCCTCGATCTCCTGCCCCGCGTCGTTCTTCCAGCGGACGAGGCGAGTATCGGCGAGCCGCCGATCCTGCAAGAACAGATCGCCGGGCGGAGTGAGCTGCCGGCGAAGGGCGGCCCGTCCGGCGTAGCTGTGCAACTCGGGCGTCTGGTCTTTCTCCGGGCCGGGAAGCAACTCACCTTTCCCGGTCTTCAGCGGGAGCCGAATGGTCTGGGTTTCCGTGCCGACTGCCGACTGATAGACCAGAACGTCGCTGCCATCCCAGCAATCGATCGGCAATGGAAACGACGGGGCCGGGTGTGGGGCCTTGTCCGCATCCGGGCGATGGTGGTCGAACAGGATCTCGGTTCGGGTCCCACCCTCACCCAGCGTGACGACGGCCAGGTTGAGCACGTCCCGATGGGTCCCCTTGCGGGGGATGCTGAGACAGACCAGCCGCTTGCCATCGGGCGAGAACCGGGGCGAGACTTCCGGGCCGGGACCGCTGGTGAGCTGCTGGACCTTCCGCGTGGCCACGTCGATCTGCCAGAGGTCGAAGTTCTTGTTGATGCTGAAGCGGACCGACTCGCGGTCGTCTGTCTTGTTAGCATGGACAACGAGGGACCGGCCATCGGGGGACCACTGCGGATCGCCATACCAGACATCGTCATTGGTCAACCGTTCGATCTTGCCGGCCGCGAACTTGCCGGTAGCTGCGTCCAGATGTGCGACCCAGACCTGGGCGGGACCATAACCGGTGTAGCCCTCACCCTGATCGGGCCGGACCACGATCACGTCGTCGGCGATTTCCTCTGGAGTGCGGGTATCCTTGCCGTCATCGGCGATGAAGACGAGCTTCTGGCTATCGGGAGAGAAGGCTACCCGGCCATAGAAGCCGTCGTTGAAGACCCGCCCATGGGCTTTGTCCGGCCCGGCCAGGGGGATGCTCGGGCCGCCACTGGTCGGGATGAGCCAGACGTCCGTGGCGGGATCGGACTCGGGCGGCGCCGAAGGCGTCTGCTTCCAGCCGTCAGGCCGCGGCCGGGTGGACAGAAAGGCAATCCACCTGCCATCCGGCGAGAAGACGGGGAAGCGGGCATCTGGCTCGTCTTTCTCCAGGGCCTTGGCCTTTTCGGCTTGCCCGTCCACCAGCCACAGAGAAAGGCGTTCCCGCTTGGAAGCGCCGTCGATCCAGCGGCGGACGTAGGCAAGCCGTTTGCCATCGGGCGTCAGGGTCGGCGTCTGGGGGTGGTCGAAGCGGTACAGGTCCGCGATGGCCAGGGGTTTCGTGGCCACCCCTTCGGCCTGGGAAGAAACCGATGTAGCTGCCAGCAGGAGGCAGCAAACACTCAACGGAAGCAGTCGCCAGGATCGAGACATGGGATGCCCTCGCCAAAAGGAGAATGATGCCGGGCATGGTACGCTGACTTGGAGAGGGAAGATAGGTTCCAGTCGCAAAGCAGGGCGGCTTGAGGAAGGGAGGCTATTGTGCCGGCCGGCAAGTTATAGCGCCAACGAGATGAGCCTGGCAGCAGCCTACTTCGCCGGCAGCTTGCCGACGAACTTCACGGCTCGCTGAATCCACTCCTGCAACTGCTCATCGGTCTGGATGCCCGCAGGATCGACCACGACCCAGCCGGTCAGGCGCTTCCCTGTGATGTCGAACTCCCGAACGCACGGCTCCTTCAAGGCATCCGCGTAGTCGTCTGCGTCGAGGCGAACCAGCAACCCCCTGCTTCCAGATCTCCCTCCACGTTGCTGGCTACGGGAGGCAACACCATTTCTTGAAACTGTCGGAGCCATCGAGCCGATTCCGTCCGTATCGAGAACGGGAGGACCGGCACCGCACCGCCCAGGTTCTCGCGGATCGCACTGTCCATGAACGAGGTCATCTGGGACAGTTCATCGTGATTCAAGAGGTCCACCTTGGTCAGCACGACCACCACCCGACCGGCGATCTTCCTGGCCTCGGCGATGAGTCGGCAGTCCTCGTCAGACAAGGGCCGCTCGGCACTTACCGTGACCAGGGCAACGGCCACGTTGGGCATCCAGATGCGGGTGGCCTCGGTGTTGTGGAGGAAGACGCTCCCCAGCCCAGGCGTATCCGCCAACCGAACTCCAGGCCATGCCTGCATCGCCGGGGTGAACACGTCAACGACCGCCACGTTGCGTCTGTTGCGAGGATTCCCCGCTTCGGTAACGAACTCCTCGATCTGTTCTGGGGCAATATCGGTGGTCACGCCGTCGAGATGATGGACACGAACCTCAAGATTCGGACCAGCGACAGTTCGGGTGATGACGGCAGTAGCCGGGAGCACGCTCACCGGAAAGATGTCGGCACCGAGCAGGGCATTCAGAAGTGACGACTTGCCGCTCTTGAACTGCCCCAGAACAGCAACGTCCAGCAAGGCGTTCTTGGCGGACAGGGCTTCACAGGCCCGGAGTGCGGGCAGCAGCGAGTCCAGCTTGAATTGCTGGATAACGCCGCCCAGCGATTTCAAGACATGAGCAGATTGCTGGCTCATCCCCGCCCTCGGAACGCCTTCCGCCCTGCGAAGCGGGCACCTTTCCCAAGCTGCCGTTCGATTCGCAAGAACTGGTTGAACTTGGCGACCCGCTCGCTGCGGCAGCCGGAACCTGTCTTGATGTGGCCCGCTCCCGCTGCCACGGTCAGATCGGAGATCGTGGTGTCTTCCGTTTCGCCCGACCGATGGGAGATGAAGCAGTTGTAGCTGTGCTGCTGGGCCAGTTCGATGGTGTCCAGCGTCTCGGTCAGCGTGCCAATCTGATTCAGCTTGATGAGGATCGAGTTGCCGACCCCTTCGGCAATCCCCTTCGCCAGAATCGCCGGGTTCGTGCAGAAGATATCGTCGCCGACGAGTTCGACGTTCTTGCCGAGTTCCTTGGTCAGCGTTTTCCAACCGCCCCAATCGTTCTCGGCCATGCCGTCTTCGAGCAGCACGATGGGAAACTGCTTCACCCACGACGCCCACAAGGCCACCATCTCGTCCGAGGACTTCTTCGACTTGTCTGACTTGAAGAAGAGATACTTGCCATTGTCCCACATCTCACTGGTCGCCGGGTCGAGGCAGATGGAGATGTCTTCGCCCGGCTGGTATCCGGCCTTGGTGATCGCCTCCAGAATGACCTCGACAGCTTCGACGTTCGATTTCAGGTCGGGAGCAAAGCCGCCTTCGTCGCCGACTCCGGTGCTGAGGGAGCGTTATCCTGAAAGAAGGATGGCCCTACATCGAAGTGGACGATCCCGGCCAGATTGACTTATTCTGGCAACGATGCCTCGCTGACTTCTTGCCCAAGATGCGGCGACTGGTTTTTGATACCATCGCTACCTAGTCGAACCAGCCGGCCGGCAGTGCTGTCGATAACCAGCACCGTTCCCCTGGCTTCCTCGCCCAGCGAGTGGCCCAGCGAGTTGGTGCCGGACACCTTCCAGGTTTCCAGCCGCTTCCCAGTCTGTACGTCCAGGACGGCAAGCTCCGGGTCGCGGTGCCCCAGCACGACTATGCGATCCTTGTCGAGAAACCGCACATGGCCAGCGTTCCGCACCGTGGGCACACGCCAAAGAAGCTCCCCGGTACGCCACCGCAACGCCGCCACCGTGGTCCCGAACTTCTCGCCGTGCATCGGCCCCATGTTGGCGACCACCGCAATTTCCCCATCTGATGAAAACGATCCGTGATGAAGTTTCGCTGGTTCATCTGGGGCCAGCGGGACGACAATTTCTCGAACCATCTTGAGCGAGGGCAGTTCCAGAACCACGACCCTCGGCGGCTCGCTCCCGTCCACGATGCCTTCGGCCAGGGCGAGGGCATGTCCTGTCGTGGTCATCAAGAAGGTGTGCGTAGCCGACCGCAGGCGACGGCGTGCTTTTTCTTTTCCGTCCCGACCGATGAGCACGACCGCCTCATGAATGTTGTCTTCGGTCAAGACGCCTGACCCATCGGGCAGCCAGACGGGATGCGTCGAAGCAAGGCCGTGCGTCATGTAGCTGTGCAAAGGCGGGTCGTCGGGATTGCCGAAGCGGACGCTACTCAGGAGCTTCCACGATTCGAGATCGACCAGCCGCAGCGTCAGGTCGCGTGCCCCATTGACAGCCAGCCACCGGCCGTCCGGCGAGATCGCCATGCCGATCAACATAGTCCCGAGATCGAGTGTCTTCGGCGTGTCACCGTTGATGGGGATTCTGCCCAGCCCACCGTTGAAGTTGCCGACGTAGAAGACCCGACGAGCCTTGTCCTCGACCACCAGCATGGGGCCGGGTGCAGCCCCCGGCTTCTCCGGTTCCACGGTGCGGATCAGGTCCAGCTTGTCCCTGTCCAAGAGCATGACCCGGCCCGTGGCCACCGAAGTAACGGCAATCGGAGAAGGCATACCCACGGGCGATGAGGGTGCAGAGGGCGAAGTCATATCGGGGCCTTTCGTGCAGCCCAGGAGGAGGGATAGCGTGGTCGAACAAAGCAGTTGGAGCAGTTGGTGATGCTTCAAAGTGTCGTTCCCTCCCCAAGCGAGCGTCCGGCCTTGCTGGCTTTCGTCGCACCTGCGATTGCCATGAACGGAATCAGAACAATCGTACCGATCGTCCCTGCTTTCCACACTCACCCCCAGCAATTTCCGACCCAATCAACCGCCCCCAGGATCACCAAGGTCATCGCCACAGTGGTCGCCGTGGCGATGACTGCTCCGGCGATTCCAGCGACCAGGCGGTTCGGCGTCTGGCGAACTGCTCAGGCCTGCTGACCAGCGTCTTCTCCTTGGTGGTCGGCCTGGAACGCATCTTCCACCTGGACGAGATGGCTGACGCCGGCTTCGCCCGCCGGTGCGGCGGCCGGCGCTGCCCCTCGCGGCACACCGTCGGCGGCTGGCACCGGCACCTGGCCTGGCCCGAGGTCGATGCCTGCTGCCGCCGGACGCAGCCCTGGCACCTGCTGCGCCACGAGGAGGCCCTGGTCAGCTTCGACGAGCACACCATTCCCCGCTGGACCAAGAAGTTT
>JAEUIF010000434.1 GCA_016795185.1 Planctomycetia bacterium
ACACCCGGCCCGGCTTGACCCGGGCGGGCCAGCGCACCGCCAGCGGCATGTGCGTGCCCGAATCGTGCAGGTTCGCCTTGCAGCGCGGGAAGGGCATGCCGTTGTCGCTGGTCACGATCACCAGGGTGTTCTGCGTTCGGCCGGCGGCTTCGAGTTGCTTCAGCAGGTCGCCCAGCTGCTGGTCGAAGCGCTGCACCTCGAAGTAATAGTCGAGAATGTCCGAGCGGACCTCCGGCGTGTCGGGGAAGAAGGGCGGCACCTTCACATCCTCGGGTTTCATGCCCGACGCCTTGCCGGAACCTGGGTCGTAGGGCCGGTGCGGATCGCTGCTGCCATACCAGTAGCAGAACGGCTTGTCGGCCGGCACGGTCTTGAGGAACTCGGCGAAGCTCTTGAAGTTCGGCCCGGCGGGATTGCGCGTGCGGCCCGCGTCCTTGATGCTGCCCGGCCCCCAACCCTTGCCGGTCAGGCCGATGGTGTAACCCGCGCTTTCGAGCCGGTCGGGATAGGTGACAAACTTCTGCGGCAAGAAGCTCCAGAGGTTGCCGCCGTCTTCGAGACGATGCACCGCCTGGCCGGTGAGGATTGCCCCGCGCGACGGCGTGCAGCTGGGCGACATGCAGTAGGCGCGGTGGAAGAGCATGCCGTCCCGCGCCAGCTGGTCGAAATGCGGGGTCTTCACGACTTTGTCGCCGTGGACGCCGGCATGCGGCCAGCTCCAGTCGTCGGCGATGACGAACAGAATGTTCGGCCGGGGGTCGGCCTTCGCCTGCTCCGCGGCGCTCGCGGAGGAAGCGGACAGTAACAAGGCCAGTAGCGACAGGTTGCGCATGGGTTCCTCGGACAGTGGGAAGGTGAATGCTCATCCTATGGGTTCCGGAGTCGCGAGGTTCAACCCCGCCGCCGCCCTGGAGTCCCAGGAAACCACCATCCCTGATTATTGACAGCTGCGCAACCAATGCAACTACTGGCGAGCGGCGGGGCTTGTCCCCGCCGTGTGGCACGGACGGCGGGCATAAAGCCCGCCGCTCGCTTTCTCGTTGGTTACGCAGCAGTCCATAAGCCAGGGGACAAAACTCGTAGGGTCCGCTGTGCGGACCATGAACCTCGGTCTCACCGGGTTCATGGTCCGCACAGCGGACCCTACGGGAGCCCTGTCCGTGGGTTCTCAATACCGGCTGACGCGCGGACCGCTGAACTTGTAGTAGACCGTCAGCGTCAGCAAGGCGCCGAGGATCGAGAAGATCCAGCCGGCCGGAGCGTAGGGGTCCGTGCCCAGCTTCAGGACGTAGGCCAGGCCGCCACCCACGACGGAACCGATGATGCCCAGCGCGATGGTCGCCAGCCAGCCCATGGGGTCACGGCCCGGCATCAGCAAGCGGGCGATCGCACCGGCGATGAGACCGAACACGATCCAGCCAATAATGGCCATTGCGGAGATCCTTTCGTGCCACGAGAGAAACCAGCACCATCCGAATGTCAGGCTGGAAAGCCTGACCTACGTTACCGGGCGTGCCGCCGGAAACCCGGCGGCGTCCGGCGCTCAGGCCGGCGGCGCGCGGAACACGCCTCCCAGCAGCGACAGCACTGCCAGCACCAGGAAGATGAAGAAGACGATACGGGCAAAATCCATCGAGACGGCGGCCACGCCGAAGAAGCCGAAGAAGCCGGCGATCAGGGCAATGACCAGGAACAGCAGCGCCAAGCGAAGCATGATGTCAACCTCCACGGGCGACGTCGGGATTGTCGGTTGCTGGCCCCTTCTGCATTTGCCGTGCCAGTTACGGCTGCGAGCCGTTTCCGGTCGTCGCGCGGTTCGTGGACAGCACCGCCATTTCAGGCGTCACGGTAGTAGTTTTGGCCTGATGCAGCGCCCGCCGCACGCGCTCGTCGATGCGGCGGGAAATCTCGTGCGCGCGCATCAACAGTTCGAGGCGCATGATGCCCAGGTTGATCGGGCGCGTTGCGTGCTTTTGGGGTGCATTCATGTTGCTGCTCCACCGCATTCCGCCCTGCGCGAGACGAATCCGCAACTGGCGTGCCGCCGCCCCTCAGGGCGTCAGCACGACCTTGATGCAGCCGTCGGCGTGGTTGCCGAAGAGATCGTAGGCTTTCGCCGCATCCTCCAGCCGGAAGCGGTGCGTGATGATAAACGACGGGTCGATGGCCCCTGCTTCGATGTGGCCGAGAAGGCGACGCATGTACTTATGTACATGCGTCTGCCCCATTTTCAGGGTCAACCCCTTGGCGAAGGCGGCCCCGATGGGCAGCTTGTCCAGCAGGCCGCCGTAGACGCCGGGGATGGACACCGTGCCGCCCTTGCGGCAAGCCATGATGGCCTGACGCAAGACGTTGGGCCGGTCGGTGGCCAGGTAGAGTGAGGTCTTCACCCGGTCGTACACCGCGCCGATGGTGTTGCCGTGAGCCTCCATGCCGACGGCATCGATGCAGGCGTCCGGGCCACGGCCCCCCGTGCGGTCGTCCAGCTCGCCCAGCACATCCACGTCGCGCAGGTTGAGGATTTCCGCGTGGGCGCGGCCACGCGCCAGGTCCAGACGGTTCGGGTCGCTGTCGATGGCGATCACCCGCCGCGCGCCGAGCAGATAGGCGCACTGAATGGTAAGCAGACCCACCGGCCCGCAGCCCCAGACAGCCACGGTGTCGCCCGGCTGGATATTGCAGTTCTCCGCCGCCATGAAGGCCGTCGGATAGATGTCCGACAGAAACAACACCTGCTCGTCGGGCAGGTGATCCGGCACTTGGAAGCAGCCGACGTCGGCGAACGGCACGCGCACATACTCCGCCTGTCCGCCCGCGTAGCCGCCGTAGATGTGCGAATAACCGAACAGCCCGGAACCGGAATAGCCGTAGAGCTTTTCGGCCAGGCTGGCGTTGGGGTTCGAGTTGTCGCACAACGACCAGAGCTGCCGGCGGCAGAAGCCGCAGCCGCCGCAGGCAATGGTGAACGGCACCACGACGCGGTCACCCTTCTTCAAGGCTTCGTTGCCCTTGCCGACCTCGATGACCTCGCCCATGAACTCGTGGCCGAGAATGTCGCCCGCCTGCATGGTCGGAATGTAGCCGTCATACAGGTGCAGGTCCGAACCGCAGATGGCGGTGGACGTGACCTTGATGATCGCGTCACGCGGGTTGATGATTTTTGGATCGGGCACGCGGTCGACGCGCACGTCCATCTTGCCGTGCCAGCAGAGTGCTTTCATGGGTTGGGTTCCTTGTGTTCGGATGCAGTCGTTCGCCCAGCCTCGGGGCCCGGCGCGTAGGTCAGGCTTTCCAGCCTGACACGAAGCGTCAGCGACTGGCGGCACGTCGCGGGCGCTGGACGTCAGGCTGGAAAGCCTGACCTACCAGCGCCCCGACGGCTGCCCTTCGGTCGAGGCGGTCTCGCCGGTTTCCATCCATTGCTTGAAGCGCCGCAGGTCTTCGACGATCTGCTGCTCCGGCGCTGCGCCGAACAACCGGGCCAGCATGGCTCCGGCCTTGCCGGCGGGCGGATCGTATTTCAGCACCACCTTGATCTCCGTGCCCCAGTCGGCCGGCACCTGGGCGAAGTGGACCGAACCGGCGGTGTCCACGTCCGCGCCTTCGAGAGAGCGCCAGGCGATCAGCTCGTTCTCCTTCTCGTTGACGATCTCGGCGTCCCACTCGACCTGGAAGCCGAGCGGCCCGTGGGCGACCCAGTGCGAGCGCCCGCCCGTGTCGCCGCGGACCTCGGCGAGATGACGCATGAAGCGCGGCAGGTTCTCGAAGGTGCGCCAGATGCGGTACAACTCGGCCGGAGTGCGGTTGATGGTGATGGACTTCTCGACCTTCACGCCGGCGCGCGCCGCGACGCTCGCCAGCGCGCCGTGTGGTGCGTCCGAGGTGTCGAGGCCCAGTGCCTGGTAGCCGGCGCAATGGCCGCTCAGGCCGCGCCGCATCAGGCCGCCGCCGAGCGCCGCCAGGGCCAGCCCGCCGAGCGAGCGCTGGCTGAGTCCGCGCAGCACGAGCAGCGCGCCGCCGACCGCGGATAAACCGCGCTCGAACTCGCCAACATTGATGCCGTGGCGGCTGCGGCGTGGATTGGCAGGGGCTTCTCGATGGGGATGCACTTCCTGGTCGATGTAAGTCGCCGGCTGTTCGGTCAGCGTGGTCGCCATGTTGCAATCTCCCTCGGATTCCTGGGCCGGCGGTTGCCAGACCCAGCCCAGCAGGTTTTCGTAAGCCATGATGGATGCTCGGAAGTGGTTATTGAGGTGGTTCCAGTCCGCAGGCGACGGCTACCGCCGCTTCATCGGGCGCGATCTGGTTGTTGCGTTCGGCCGCGCGGTCAGTCAGGGTCGTGAGGACGTTCGACGACCAGGCCGATTCGCTGTGCTTGCCCAGCACCGGCGCAGCGCCCACCCCGCCCGGTTGCGGCAGGCAGCGGTCCACCAGCGCCAGGATGTCGGTCGTCAGGCCGGGAAAGGCGTCGTGAAACTTCACCGCCAGCTTCGCCGGCAGCGACAGTACGACTTCCGCCTTCCCCGCACAGCAAGCGGCCAGCACCTGCCGGGCGGCGCGCTCCGCGCTCATCGACAGCAAGGGCAGCGAATCGCTGAGCTTGAACCAGGCGTACTCTGCTTCGTGGCGACTTTTGAAGGTAGCGTTGCGCGGGCTGCCGGTGCGCATCAAGCCGGGACAGACCGTCGTGACCACGATGCCGGAATCGGCCAACTCGCTGCGCAGTCCTTCCGACAGGCCGGTGAGCGCGAACTTGCTGGCGCTGTAGGGCAGCAGGTGCGGCGCGCTCACCTTGCCGCCGATGGAACTGATGTTGACGATCCGGCCGGTCCGGCGGCGTTTCATGGCGGGCAGCACCGCATGAATCGCATGCAGCGCGCCCCAGAAGTTGACGTTCATTGCCTCATGAAAGTCCGCGAGCGTCATCGTCTCGACCGGGCCGACGCCGATGACTCCGGCGTTATTGATGAGCACGTCGAGGCGGTTCCAGCGGCGCAGCACTTCGTTGACCAGCGCGGCGACTTCCTGGGGCTGCGTCACGTCGCAGGGGATGGCAAGCACATGCGCGCCGCGCGACGCCAAGTCGTCGTAGGCTCGATTCAGTTCCTCCGGATCGCGGGCACAGACGGCGACGCGCGCTCCCTGGCGACTCGCTTCGCGCGCCAGCAGCAGGCCCAGGCCGCGCGAACCACCGGTAATGAGCACATGCTTGCCACACAGGGTGAAGGTCGGCTCCCGGCGTAGGCCACGCCAAACTAACCAGGCCCCCAGGCCGGCCAACGGCAACAGCCAGGGTAGCCGCGATGGCTCTTCGGTCGCAGCGGTGATGCGTGAGTGCTCCTCGTTTTCCTCCAGCGGCCATTGCGCGTCGAAAAAGTCCTTGGCGTTTGCGTAATCCTCTGCGCGGTGCATGGCTATCCTCCTGCGCGGTGTTCAGCAGCGGGTAATCGGGAGCAAGTGGCGTGCCGGTCGCAGCGCGGGTTCAAGCCGCGAAAGAATCCAGGCATAAAGATTGCTGTATGGGATGGCCAGGAGGTGTGGACCGATGGCCGAGTGGCTGTGGCCGAACTGGCATGAAATGTTGATTCCGAGCAAGTCGTTGCCGGAGATTGTGCTGCGCGGCACGCTGGTCTATCTGATCCTCGTTGTCCTGCTTCGTGTGGTACTGCGCCGACAAGCGGGCGGCGTCTCGATCACCGACATGCTGCTGATCGTGCTCGTCGCCGACGCCTCGCAAAACGCGATGGCCGCCGAGAATCGCTCCATTCCCGACGGCGCTCTCCTGGTCGCCACCCTGGTCTTCTGGAACTACGCGCTCGACTGGTTGAGCTTTCGCTTTCCTCACCTGCGCTATCTGGTGCATCCCGCGCCGCTGAAGTTGATGCGGAACGGAGGGTTCCTGCTGCCGGCGCGTCACGTCCGGCGACGTGAACGACTATCTCCGGCAGGCGACGGGCTGCGAGTTCACCGCCAAGGACTTGCGCACCGGGGCGGGCACGGTGCTCGCCGCGCCACTTTTGCAAGAGTTGCCAGCAGGCCAATCGGCGCGCGCGGCTCGACGCCAGATGGCACAGGTCATCATCCAGCTGGCCGAGCGTCTGGGCAACACGCCGAACATCTGCCGGCAGTGCTACGTGCATCCCACGGTCATCGCCGGCTACCGTCGAAGGACAGGTCCTTCCGGTGCCACCGCCCACGCATGGCACCCGACGCTTTGCTCATCTCACGTATCGGGAAATCGCTCATCCGCGATAGCTTCCCGGACTGCCGCCGCTCTACTTCTTCGGCGGCGCGTAGTGCGCCGGAACCTCGCCGGTCAGGGCTTCGAGAAAGGCCACGATGGCGGTCGCGTCGGCTTCGGGCAGCCGCTTGCCAAGTTGCACGTCGGCCATCACCTGCACGGCTTCCTTGAGGTCGGCGACGGAGCCGTCGTGGAAGTGGGGACTGGTCTTGGCGATGTTGCGGAGCATCGAAACGTGGAATTTGTACTGGTCCGCGTCGGCCTTGGTGGCTTCCGCCAGTGGGCATCGGCACGCAGCCCGGCGTCGTCCGCCAGGACGCCCCCGAGAATCGAGAAAATGGTGGCGATTGCGGTCAGGCTGGCGTATTTCAGCATGGCAGACGATCCTCACGAAAAGTTCACATGACTCCGTCTTGTGGGGCGGACGAACGCGGTATAGTATCGAAATCCGATAGCGAACTTCAATACAGCCTGATGGACGACCACGAGCTTTACTCCGGCTTGATCCGGCTGCACATCCTGCACCATGCCGTCCGCGAGCCGGTCTTCGGATTATGGATCATTGAGGAGCTGGCGCGGCACGGCTACAAGCTGAGCGCGGGCACGCTCTATCCGATGCTGCACGGCCTGGAGCGCAAGGGCTACCTGCGTTCCGCCGTGAAACGCACAGGCGGCCAGGCGCGGCGTTACTACCGGGCCACGGCTGCGGGCCGCAAAGCGCTGCGAGCCGCCCGGGAGAAGGTCCGTGAACTCTTCGGCGAGCTTTTCGAGGACGATTGATGCCACGGCACCGCCGCTCGCGGCTGCGCAGCATCCCATCTTGCGCCGCGAACTCGATCTGCTCGACGCCGTCGGCGTCGGCCTGGGCGCGATCATTGGCGCAGGCATCTTCGTCGTCACCGGGCTCGCGGCTGAAGCAGCCGGCCCCGCCTTCGTCGTCGGTCTGCTGCTGGCTGGCGTCGCGGCCCTGTGCAACGCGCTCAGCTCCGCCGAACTGGCCGCCCATTATCCGCAAGCGGGCGGCACCTACGAGTACGGTTACCGGCTGCTGCACCCGTTGCTCGGTTTTAGCGCCGGCTGGATGTTCCTGGCGAGCAAACTGGCGGCGGGTGGCACCGTGGCCCTGGGTTTCGGCGGCTACCTGGCGCAATTGCTGCCAGTCGTGCCCGCACGCGGCGCAGCCGTGGCCGCCGTCCTGTTGCTGCTCGCTGCCAACTGGTTCGGCATCAAGAAAGTAGGCCGGCTGAATTTCGTCGTCGTCAGTGTGACGCTCGCCGCTCTGGGCTACTTCATCGTCGGCGGCCTGCCCGCGTTTCGCGTCGAGCATTTCAAACCGTTCGCCCCACACGGCTGGTCGGGCATTGCCGAGGCCGCAGCGCTGCTCTTCTTCGCCTACACCGGCTACGCCCGGCTGGCGACACTGGGCGAAGAGGTCCGCGACCCCGCGCGGACGATTCCGCGCGCCATTCTCATCACGGTGCTGGTCTCGGCGGTGCTGTACCTGGCGGTCGGCGTGGTGGCGGTGGGTGCAGTCGGCGCGGGCGCGCTGGCAGGCCAGGCAGCGCCGCTGGAGGAAGCAGCGCGTGCGTCGGCGCTGCCGGGTTGCGACATCGTAGTAGCGGTGGGCGCGACGACGGCCATGCTCGGCGTGCTGCTCAGCCAGATGCTCGGCATCAGCCGGATGCTGTTCGCGCTCGGCCGGCGCGGCGACCTGCCGGCCTGCTTCGCCTGGGTGCATCCGCGTCATGGCGTGCCAGGCGTCGGCATCCTGCTGACCGGCGCTATCGTCCTGCTGCTCAGCCTGGTCGGCACACTCACCTGGATCGTCTCGGCAGTCGCCTTCACGATTTTGCTCTATTACGGGATCACCAACCTGGCCGCGCTGCATCTGCCGCCGGAGCAGAAGCGCTACCCGCGCGTCGTGGCCTGGCTCGGCCTCGCGTGCTGCATCTTGCTGGGACTATCATTGCGCGTGGAAGTGATCGGCGCGGGGTTGGCCTTGCTGGTGCTCGGCCATCTGCCGCGCTGGCTGTGGCGGGGTGTTGCGGCGCTTCAATCCGCTACCGGGACCGGAACCGGGACCGGGTATATATAAACCTCATCGACGCTGACACCGCCCAGCCGGAGGTTGCGCAATCGGGTCGGCAGCGTATTGGGGTACATTTGCTGAAGGGCCTGGACCGCCTGGGCGACGGGAGCTTCTATACCCGTCACCTTTACTTGAATCGGGTCGAGCCAGACAGTCGAGGCGCGACCGAACAACCGGACGACTTCGCCATAGGCCACGTCGAAATTCGTATCGTCGATCTGGTCGGACGCCAGATAGAGATACCATTCGCCGTCCTCGCTCTCCTTCAACCAGAAGGCGGCGTGCAGCGGATAACGCTGAGCGAAGGCACTGGCGAGTTTTGCTCCGGCTTCCAGCTGCTCGTTTACCAGCGGCCCTTGATCCATGAGAGCACCCCGTTCGTATGATCGGCGACCGCGTCCAGCATCTTCCGCGCCTTGACGTAGGAATGTCGTTCGTAACGACTGTGTTCGCTCCAGTCCTTGACGATCACCCAATTCTGACTGAGCAGCGGGTTGGCGGCGCTGTCGGCCACTCGGGCGGCTTCCAGGCCTGCCAGGCGTACCAACTTTAGAATATCATGCGTGTGGCAATCCGCGACAAACGCCTTCTCCGGCCAGTCATGTTGATTATTCAATTTTGCAATGGCGGCCTTCAGCGCGCACTCGATTGCATAGCCAGCCAGGTAGTAAGCGCCGTCCGGTTGAGGCGGTGTTGCCCCTAACAGCAACTGGGCTTCAACAAGCCGCACGTTCGCCAGGGTCTGCAAGTCGGCTCGGTTCACGGGCGACTCCTGTCTTTCTCCTTGGTCGCTTACGCCTTCCCCACGCGCTTGCGGATGTCGTCCATGCCCTGCGTCAGCACGCCGAGGTACTTCATCAGCCAGACCAGGAAGACCAGGAAGCTGCCGCCGTAGCCCGCGAGGAAGAGCATGCTGCCCATGCCGCCGGAGCGGCCTTCGCCGAAGTAGACCGTCAGCGCGAAGCCACCGAAGGTGGCCAGCAGGTAGGCGATGCCGAGGAAGAGCCAGAGAAAGTACCTCATGGCCTGGCCCGGCAGCAGCTTGCTGCGCATGGCGCGGCCGACGCCGCGCAGGTAGAGCATCAGGAACAGCATGCCGGGGAACGTTCCCAGCAGAAACGCGGCCAGGCCCAGCCCGGTCATGGTACCGCTGAACAGCAGCGAGCCAACGCCAATCAGGGCCATGCCGCCGATCAAGGTCAACTCGGCGGGCAAGCACAGCAGCGCGAGCAACCAGTTGGTCGTGCCCTCGGGAATCCACAGCGTCCGGATGAAACCGAACAGGCGCAGCAGCGATCCGAAGCCGACGAAGAGCAGGATCAGGCCCGCCACCACGAGGTTGGCGATCAGGATGATCGGCTTGCGCGCCTGGGCCGCCGCGCCCTGCTCGTTCTCCGCCGCCTCGGCGACCAGGGCCACGAACTGCGCGCCGGTGAAGAAGATCAGGCCGGCGACCAGCATCACGGTCGTCAGACCCAGGGCGATCAGGCAGGTCCCCAGCCAGACGTTGTTCAAGCCTTTCGCCACGGTGCGCCAGCTCGTGGCTTCGTCGCTGCGCGGGTCAATTTGCAGCGGTTCGTCCTCGGGCGACAAGCCGGGCGCGTCGCTCAGGTCGATATGCCCCGCCGTGCTGACGAGTTGACCGCCGCCCGCGAATGCGAAGGGATCGCCATTGTCCTCGACCTGGGCATGCACCTCGGGCTTGCTCTTGCCCTTACTCTTGCTGCTGCTCTTGACCGATTCCTTGGGGATCATCACGCGCGCGTGGCACTGCGGGCACTTGGAGCGCTTGCCGCCGAAATCGTCCGGGACGTTGAGCGGCACCTTGCATTCGGGACACGAGAAGCTGATCGTCATCGCAGGGATTCCGTCGCGGCTGGGGAACAGTGGCCGGAGTCGCGGCCAATGCGGTTCGTCATTCAGTCCGAAGACCTGGGTGGCACGTCCCTCGGTACTCCGAGGGCGTGCGGAACACCGAAAAGACTACATTCCTGACAGCTAACCCGTCGCTCGCACGCCCTCGGAGTACCGAGGGACGTGCCACCCATCAATGAGGATTCGGTACCATTTGGTCTTACTGGCCGTCCGCTTCTTCAAGCACCGGCGGCTGGACCTCGACCTTCCATTCCTTGAGCACGTCGTAGGCGGCCTTGCGCACGGGGAATGTCTTGGTCTTGCCGTCGGACTGGCTTTGCGCGTCGGTCAGCAGTCCCTTGAGCAATTCGGTGTTGGCGTCCGACTTGAAGTGCCGCAGCGTCTTCGCGCCTTCGAGGCGGAAGTCGAGTTCCTTGGACTTCAACCAGTCCTTGGCGGCTTCTTCCAATCGGCCGTCGAGCGGGGTCAGCAGCCAGGCCGGACCGCCGTCGGAGAGCTTTTTCACCACCTCGGCCGACGACGGCGCGCGGACGCGGCCCTGCGTGGGAGTCTTTGCTTCCTTGCCGGCCGCCGCCGCGGCTTTCAGGATGTCGTCCTTGCGAGCCAGCACGCGGCCATCGAGGACGATGGCGAACGCGCCGCTGTCGCCGGACAGGTCCACCGCCGCATGGTCGATCTCGCCTTCGGAAACCCGCAAGGCCCACGGCTGCGTGGTGTAGTCCGCGCCGCGCGCCTTGTAGCGCTCGCTCTTGACCAGGCAGAGCAGCACTTCCTTCTTTTCCTTGGCCAGTTCGGAGAGCTTGTCGCTGGCGAAGCGGCTCTTGTGCGCGGCGATGATCTTGACCTCGTCCTGCTTGCCGCCCTTGTAAGTGTCCGCCACCTTGACGGTGGCAGTGGACCAGATCAGCTCGTTCTTGTCGCGGACGCGGTCGAAGTCGGCGAGCGTGCCGCGCACCACCAGGTCCGCGTCGGCGATGGCCCAGTCGAGGGTTTCGACCAGGATCGGCGCGGACTGAACGGCCGCGGCGCTGAGCAGCAGTCCGAGAGCCAGGCACAGGGGCTGGAACAGGCGGCGGTTCATCGGCGCATCCTCCGGGTGAGGCGAGGGAGAGTGATGTCGGTCATTATACCGCTGGCCAACCGCTGCCAACTCTCGAAAACTTCGGCCGACGCGCGCTGAACGGGAGAGCGATTTGCCCTGCCGTCGCCGGTTGTGCTACAGTAAACGTGGCCCCACGCTTCGGTGCCAGCGCCCTTCCCGTAGGCCGATTCTCTCGGACCGCCCCGCCAGTCTCACTTCGATGGATCGCCGTGCCGCGCTCCGTCTCCGGGGGTCGTCATGTCCAAGACTGTCTTGATTGTCGAAGACGACGAAATTGCCCGGACGGGGCTGTACACCATCCTGCTGTCGCACGGCTATGACGCGCTGACGGCCGCCAACGGCGCGGAAGCACTGCAACGGTTGCGCGCCGGGCCGCCGCCCGACCTGATCCTGCTCGACATGGTGTTGCCTACCTTCGACGGCTGGCGCTTCTTGCCTGTCTGGCGGCAAGACCCGGCGTTGGCGTCGATTCCGTTGGTGGTGATGACCGGGCTGGCCATCGCCAGCGACGACTGGGCCAAAGCCCTGGGCGCGGCGTCACTGCTGCGCAAGCCGATTGACGTGAATGTCTTGCTCGGCACGGTGGGACGGTTGACGGGCACTGCGGCCTGATGGCGAGGAGGGGCTGTAAGGTCTCTGGGACGAACCTCGTAGGGTCCGCTGTGCGGACCATTGCCCCCGCAATGGACAAGTCCGTGCGATCCGCACAGCGGACCCTACGGACTGATGGGGGATCGGGCCTTAAATTTGCGGCGAGAACGCAGCGGGTGGGACGAGGTGCGACGGGGCGGGAGCGGGGGTGGCTTCTTCCTCGAACAGCGAGCGGCTTTCGCGGAGCGGATCGAGCAGCACTTCACCGCAGTCCTGGGTGGACAGCGGGTGCAGGAACGAACCGCCGGCCAGACAGCGGCCGTCCGCTTGCGGGATGGCATAGAGCATGCGGATGGTCTTCAGATACCAGCAGTGGCGGATCGGGTTGAACAGTTCGACCACGACCATCTTGTCCACGCGGATTTCTTCGTCGAACAGCAAACCGATGCCGGTGGTGGATAGATCGCGGACGCGCGCCGTGCGCGGCGTGCATTCGCCGAGTACGGAGACTTGCCAGGCGCCGTTGGGGCTGGTATGGCGAGGGCAACCGCGGCGTTCCATCGTCTGAACGGGCGCTTGCTGCATCATCATGGTTCTCGATCCTCCGACACGGCTTTCCACACGAGGCAAGCCACGGCCACGCTGGCGTCGCTCGCTTTTGAATCACAGGCTTCCGACCTAAGAAACGGATCGAGCAGCGAGAAGCGCGCGCCTGGGTAAGAAATTTCACGGGGGACGGCAGGGCGGGCGCGGACGGGGGTTGCTTCAGTTCATCCATAGGCGGGCGGTCAAGGGCGGCGACGAACGAAAAACGAGGACGGCCCCGGCTTTCTCCGCTGATTCGGAACGCCGGGGCCGTGCTTGTCATGCAAATACTCGGCAGTGCCACCCCAGACGATTAGTCCAGGGCCGTACATGTCTTGCAAGTGCCAGGAAAGACTACGCGAACAGCTCGCGGATCACCGAGCCCTCGCGGACGATCATCACCGGACGGCCGGTGCTGGTGTGGTATTCCTTGGCGTGGTCGATGCCCAGGCTGTGATAGAACGAGGCCGCCACCTGGTCTGGGGTGAATCCTTCGCCGACCGGCCCCATGCCCTTGGCGTCGCTGGCACCGATCACGCGGCCCGCCTTCATGCCCGCGCCGGCGAGCAGCACGCACATGGCGCGCGGCCAGTGATCGCGACCGGCGCGCTCGTTGATCTTCGGCGTCCGGCCGAACTCGCCCGTGACACACACTGCCGTCGATTCCAGAAGCCCCTCGGCCGCCAGTCGGTTCAGCAGCGCGGCCAGGCCCTGGTCGAGCTGGGGCAGCAAGTTGTCCTTGCATGCCTTGAAGTTGCCGCCGTGCGTATCCCAGCCGCCAAAGCTCACGGTGACGAACCGCACGCCGGCAGCCACGAGCCGGGCCGCCAGCAAGCAGCTTTGCCCGAAACGATGCGCACCGAACGGCTGGGTCTTCTCGGCGGGCTCCTGACTCACGTCGAACGCCTGCCGGGCCTTGGGCGAGGAAATCATGTCGTAAGCCTGCTGCGAGAACTTGTCGAGGCCATCGACCAGCTTGCTGCTGGCCTCGGCCCCCCGGAACGTCGTGTCCAGTTCCTGGAGCAGCTTCTGGCGCTTCTCGAACTCGGTAACGGTCAGGCCGTCCGCCAGCGAGATGCCCCGCACCGAGAACGGCTGCCCCGGCACGGGCACCGTGTTCGTTTGCAGCGGTGCATGGCGCACGCCGAGGTAGCCGGCGCGCTGTGGGGTGTTCGGGATGGCGACGAAGTGCGGCAGGTCGGCCGCGCCGGGCAATTCCTTGCTGACCACCGCGCCGAAGCCAGGGTAGAACAGCGACGGCACCGGCCGGCTGCCGGTGTTCAGGTAGAGCGTGCCCAACTCATGGCCGGCGAGTGAATGGCTGACCCCGCGCACGATGGTGTACTTATCGGCGCACTGCGCGAGTTTGGGGAGGTGCTCGCAAATCTCGACGCCGGGCACGTTGGTCTTGATCGGGTTGAACTCGCCGCGCACCTCGGCGGGAGCGTCGGGCTTCAGGTCAAAAGTATCCATGTGCGTCGGCCCGCCGCCGAGGTACACGAACACCGCCGACTTGACCTTCGCGCCCTGCGCCGCGCCGGCGTGCAATTGGCGCAGGTAGCCGGACAGGCTCAGGCCCGCCACGCCCAGCCCGCCGACCCGCACGAAATCGCGGCGGGCGATGCCATCGCAGTATTGGTTCGACATGGTGGTACCCCGTTGAAAACGCTTCTGCGAAGCGTCGCGAACCAGGTCGGTTAGCGATTGACCAGGAATTCCTTGGTGTTCAAGAGCGCCCAGAGCAGATCACGCAAACCGGAAACCAGGTCCGGCGCTTCGCGCAGGTACTTCAGCGATGCCGTCCGTTCGCGCTCGTCGGGCAGTCGGCTCAGCGTCCGCAGGTACGCCTGGCGGATGAGTGTGTCCGCCTCGCGGTCGCCGGCGCGGACCTGCTGTAGCCAGCTGTCCTTGCGGTCGAGCAGCTTCAGCACTTCGGGATCGTTGCGCAGGTAGACGGTTTGCAGCAGGCTCGGTTCGGTGGAGCGCTCGCAATCGCAGTTGATCGTCCGGGCTGGCTTGCCGAAGAGCGTCACCGCGTAGTTGCCGGCGTCGCGCGCCCCAACGAAGCCGCTCGACACGCCAATGGCCCGCGTGCTCACCGGATCGGAGAGCAGCGCCTTGCGCGAGGCGTCCGAGGCTGTGGCTTGCACCAGGGCGTCGTAAGCGACCTCGGCGGGCAAGCGACGCAGCACGGCGCGGCTGAAGTTGCGCTCGTCGTGCCGGTTGGTGTCGTTGGGCTTCCAACTCAACTGATAGGTCCGGCTATTGGCGATGGTGCGGTGCAGCCATTTCATGTCGTAGCCCTGCTGCACGAACTCGCGGGCCAGGTACGCGAGCAGCGCGGGGTTGCTCGGCGGGTTGGCCAGGTTGTGGTCGTCCGGCGGGTCGATGATGCCGACGTTGAAGTAGCCCGCCCAGACGCGATTGACGAAGGCGCGAGCGAAGTACGGATTGTCGTCCTGCCGCATCCAGTCCATCAACGGCTGGCGCGGATCGGGGTAGCGGTTGGCGATGACTTCCTCGCCGCCCAGCAGTTTCGGGGTGATGACCCGACCCGCCGGCCGGCGCGGAGCCGCGCCGGGCTTCTGCACCACCGGCGCGGGGATGGTCAGTTCCTTGAAGGGCAGGATTTTGCCCTGGGCCAGCAGTTCGACGAACTGGCGCTTGTACGCGCCGGAGTCTTCGTCCAGCCCGCCCAGGCCGGCGGTCTTCTTCATTTCCTGGACGCGCACGCGATTGGCGTCGCCGTAGCGGACGCCGTTGAAGAACGCGGAAAACTGGTCGAAATCCTGCTTGGTCCACTGGTCGTAAGGGTGCTTGTGGCACTGGGCGCATTGCAGGTTCACACCGAGAAAAGCGTGAGCCAGGCTCAGCGCCTTGTCCTCCGACTTGCCGACGGTGCGGCGCGTCCAGAAGTAGGGCATGGTCGGGCGGGCGCTGAAATCCGCCGGCCCGTCCTTGCGGAAGTAGGCGCTCATCTCGGCCGCGTAGTCGTCAAAGGTCTGGTCGGGCTTGCGGCCCACCGCCAGCACGATGCCTTCGACCAGCTTGTCATAGGGCACGTTCTCGCGCACCCGACGATGCACCCAGGCATACCACTGGCCGGCCTTGTCGCGATTGAGCGACTGCTCACCGCCCAGCGGGCCGGTGCGTTCGCTGGCGCCGGTCCAGTCGCACAGCCGGGTCGCCCACCAGGGCGCGTACGTCGGCCGTTCGAGCAGTTCGTCGATCTTCTTCGCCCGCTTGTCGGCGGCCGTATCCGCGAGAAACGCAGCGACCTCATCGGGCGCGGGCAGCGAGCCGGTCAGGTCCAGGCTGATGCGGCGCAGAAACTCGGCATCCGTGCAGAGGTCCGAAGGCGTCACGCCCAGCTTGCGCAGCTTGGCGACGACCAGTTCGTCGAGTTTCGTCGGCGTCGGCACGGCGGGGTAGCGCGTGCCAACCAGTTCCGAGACCGGCAGCAGCACTTGCACCGGAGCGACACCGTTGTCGTAGAAGGCGACGATGTCGGTATCGCCCTTGCCGACTGTCGTCACCAGACCGGCTTCGCTGACCGTGGCAATGGCCTCGTCGTTGCTGCGGAACCGGCACAGCGGGGTCACATCTTCCTGCGCGCCGTCGGACCAGCGGGCAACAACGCGCAGCTGGCGCGATTCCCCGACCTTGCCAAAGACGATTTCCTTCGGTTCGATTTCGAGCGCCACGAAATCGGCGTCACCGTCCTGGACGGTCGGCGCGCCGTTCTTGATCCAGCGCAACAGCAGGTGATATTGCCAGGTGGCGGGCTGCACGCGCTGGCCGCCCTTGTGGCCCACGGCACGGGTGGCCTTGGTCAGCATCAGGCTGGCGGCGGGTTCCTTGAGGTTGGTGCGCGGGGCTTCACCGCCGACCAATCCCGCATGATCGGCCTGGAAATCGTAACCGAACAGCGACAGACGAAAGCCGCCCTGGCCCTGGAACGAACCGTGGCAGGCCCGGCCATTGCAGCCCAGCCGGCCAAGCAACGGCAGCACATGGCGCTGGAAGCTGGGTACATCCGCGCCTTCTGCGGCGGCAAAGCGCTGGCTGGCGGCCGGCAACACCTCGGCGGCTTCCAGCGGCGCGGCCAGCAACAGAGCGGCGAACAAGCCCAGTGCGATGCGTTTCATGCCCATCCCCTGAAAGCAGGGCCGAAGACGGCGTTCCTGCGGCGAACCTCCAGTATAGGCGGAGGGTGCGACGGAATGGGCCATCGAAAAACGTAAAATTTGTCTTGAAAAGAAATAGGTTTTCCCGGTTTCTCTTGGTTCGTAGTTCCGCCTTCAGGCGGTCGAGCGACTCGACCGCCTGAAGG
>JAEUIF010000455.1 GCA_016795185.1 Planctomycetia bacterium
CGTGAAAAGTCAACGGCGGGCTGCTACACTGTGTCATGACCGGCTTGCTCCTTCCAGGAAACGCAAGTGACTGCGGCTACAATCACTTGACGCTCCGGAAGCAAGCCGGTTCCTTATTCTGGTGAGAAATGCGGGCTAGCGGTACTGGCCGCTCTGAAGTTGCCGCTGCAAGCGGTATTCGCCGGGGGCGATGCCCAGCTCCCGGCGAAACACTTCGTACAGGCGCTGGATGCTGCCGAAGCCGACAGCGCGGGCGATCGTGCCGAGCGTCCGGTCGCTCTGGGCCAGCTCCCGCTTCGCCCGCTCGATGCGGACACGGCGGATCTCGGTGGCGATGGGCCGCTGGATCGTCCGCTGAAAGTAGTTCTGCAACGTGCGGGTCTCGACGCCTACCGCGGCGGCCACTTCCTCTGGCCCGATGCGGTGATGACTGTTCGCGGAGATGAAGGTCAGCGCCGCCGCCACGGTGGGGTCCGCGACGGCAAAGAAATCGGTCGATTCGCGGACGAACAGGCCGTGCGGCGCCAGACGGATCGGTGCGGTCGGCGCTGATTGCCCGGCCATCAGGCGGGCGAGCAACTCCGCCGCCGCGTACCCGATCCGCTCGTAGCCGATCTCGACGCTGGTGAGCGACGGGCGGGGCTTTTCGCACAGGGTCTCTTGATTCTTGCCGGCGACGATCGCTATATCCTCCGGAATTCGCCAACCGAGACGGTGCGCCGCCTGCACCACCAACCGCCCGACCACTTCATCCCCGGCATACACGCCAACCGGCGGCGTCCACCCAGCCAGCGCGCGGTCGATGTGCTGGACGGTCTCGCGCCAGCTGCCGAGGTCCTGGTGCGGGTTTTGCGGGATGTACGCAGGTGAACATTCGCAGCCGCCGTCGCGCACGACCCGGGTGAACTCCGCGACCTCCAGCTCGTTGTCGATATTCCCCGGCGAAGTGAGGGTCGCGAACGTGCGGAAGCCGCGGGCCAGGAGGTGTTCGGCCACCAGGCGGCCCGTTTCGGTCGAATCGGGAAACACCCCCGGCAGCAAGCGGCGGGCCGGGGAACTGGGCCACACATTCACTACAGGCACGCCTTGCCGGCGCGCCCGGCGCGCGAGTGGGAGGTTCGCCCGCGCGATGATGCCGTCATAGTGGTCGGACTGACCTCGCTGGCGACGGAGCGTGTCGTGCGCGAACTCGTCGATGATCGACACCCAGCCCTGTTCCTCGGCGTACTGTTGCACGCCGGCGAAGATCGCCGAATGCCGCTTGTACGGCCAGTGCAGTTCGAGCATGACGGCCACGCGCGGCGGGGTTCGCGGCACGCGGCGTCTTCCGATGTTCGTCACTTTTTTTCCTCAGAACGTTACGAGCGATGGCGATAATTGTACCCAGTTCGGTAACGCACCGCGAGCGCCTACGGCGAGGGACTTTATGCGCACCTGTAACTGTCTTTGGTTTCCGGCGTGCCTGGCGATCCTGATCCTGGGGCGGCCGATGACCGCGCTGGCGGCCGACGCGCAGCCCCAGAAAGCGGAAATGGCCGGCTACCTGCTCGTGCCGCACAGCAGGGTGGAGGCGAAGTACAACGGCGGCTTCTCCATGTATGTGGCCGCCTGGCCACTCTTGAAGAACTACCCCGGCCAGCAATTCCAGAGCGGTTTGTTCGGCACCTGGATGTTCGCCCAGTACGATGGGCCGAAGCCGGAAAAACTGTACTCCGACATCGAGGGCGGACTCGGCTGGTGGCGCGACACGCGCTTCGCCACCGAGACGCCGAAGTTCATCATGGGCGGCGTGGCCCTGAACTTCAGCGCGTGGGCGAACGGTCCCGGTGCTGGCAAGGGCCGCGACTGGAAGAAGCCGGCCGGCCACTACGCCATCGCCCAGCTCAGTCCGTGGGTGCTCTGGCCGCCCGATGGCCTGAACCTGAAGCAGGGCACCTCGGGCGACCTGTTCGGCTACGGCTACCTGCCGCTGCCGCTCACCGCGCCCAAGAAGACCACGGCAGGCAAGGAGGTGCCGACCGGCAACCAGTGCTGGACCCTGTTCCTCAACACCGGCAACTTCAAAGGGCCGGTGACGTTCTTCCTGCCCTACTTCTGGTCGCACGCCTCCTCGGAGAATCCCCAGCTGAGCGGGCTGTTTCTCGACTCGCGGCCGTCCGACCCGAACAAGGCCGTGCAGATGGAGACCCAGCACATTCCCGCGTACCTCGCCAAGGATGAGAAAGGCGATACCTACGCCCGCGTCGCCCCCACTCTGTTCCCGGCCAGGGCGGACGGCGATGCACCGTTGATTCATCGCATCACGGCCTATAGCAAGGCCGCGTTGTGGGACGGGGTGCAGGCGTGGTTCGACGGCGGCAAAGAGGTTGCGGGGACCATCGATCCGCAGGCGGCGAGCGTCCACACCTTCGACGGCAAGGGCGGCGCCACCTGGCGGATTTACCCAGCCAACACCGAACGCGACCGCCGGGTGCCGCTGGCCTGGAGTTCGTTCGCCACGCCCGCCGCGCTCGACGACACCACCTATGGCTATCGCTGGAGCAAGGACTCCGTGTCCAGGGACGGCGCGCACGTCGCTCTTCCGGAATACTACCGTCTGACGAAGAACAAGATGGATCGTGAGCAGTGGGTGGTGGTGAACCCGAAGGACGTGCCCGCCGAAACCGGTCTGTCGAAAGTCACTTTTCCCCAGCGGCGCGCCGTCAAACCTCAGCCCTACATCACCCCGGACGAAGCGGACAGTTCCTGGAAGAAGCCAGGGCCGGTGGCCGGGCCGTTCGAGGCCAAGCTGGGTGACGGCAGCCTTGTCACCTATTCCTGGTATCGCTTCGCGGACCAACCCGCCCTGCTGAACGCCGACCTGACCGACGCCGAGCGCGAAGCACTCCAGAAGCGGGTCGAGATGCTGCACCGGAAGTGGACCAAGGACCGCGAGTACCTGCCGCCGCCGACGGTCGGTAAACTGGCCGACCTCGACCCTGCGGTGCTCGTGACCCCACCCAAGGGCCTGGAAATCGGCTACGTGCCGATCGTCACGCGACAAGCCGCGATAGAATAATCGCTGACCCGCTCCGTGCTACACTCGCCCAATCGTTCACCCAGGGAGGCGATCCGATGACACGCGCTGTCCTGCTGCTGACGCTGACGCTTGGCTCGGCTGATCCGGAGTTCAAGCCGGACCAGAGCAAACTTCCCGTCCCGCCTCCGAAGGGAGCGACCGTGCTGCTCGACGCGCAGGGGAAGCACTCGTTCCTCAGTATGGCGGGCGAGAAGATCGACTGGCCGGTCGAGGACGGCGCGCTTGTGTCGACGCCGAAAAAGAACCAGAATCACATCGTCTCCAGGCTGCACTTCAAGGACGCGGACCTCCACGTCGAGTTCCTGTTGCCGGACAAGGGGCCGGCGAACAGTGGGGTTTACATCCACGGGAACTACGAGGTGCAGATTCTGAACTCGTTCGGCAAG
>JAEUIF010000458.1 GCA_016795185.1 Planctomycetia bacterium
CCCGGTCACGCTCATCAGCCCGCCCAGTGCTTGCACGATCAGGTCGTAGGCCGGCTTCTTGCTCCACGGGCCAGTATGCCCGAAGCCCGACACCGCCGCGTAGATCAGGCGCGGATTGATCTCCTTCAGCCGGGCATAACCGAGGCCGAGTCGTTCGAGGGTGCCAGGGCGAAAGTTCTCGACCAGCACATCGCCGCGCCGAACCATTTCCAGCAGTACGTCACGATCGGCGTCGGCCTTCAGGTCGAGCGCGATGCTCTCCTTGCCGCGATTGAGCGACTGAAAGTACGCCGACTGCCCGCGAAAGTTCGGCGCGAACTGCCGGCTGTCGTCGCCGCCGTCCGGGTTCTCCACCTTGATGACGCGGGCGCCCAGTTCGGCCAGCATCATGGTGCAGAACGGCCCGGCGAGCACGCGCGTCAGGTCGATGACCAGAAGACCGGAGAAGGGACCAGTTTGGGGAGCATTGGCCATGTTCGGAAGTGGGGGTTCGAGGACTCTTCGTGCTATGGTTGCTTGCGCCGCTCGGCGTGCAGCCGTTCCTGCTCGGCGAGAAAGGTCGGCCAATCGGCCTGGCGAATGATCCGCACCTCGCCGCCGACGAACAGCACTTCACGTCCCGGCGGAGAAAGCCGCTGGCCGTTGTGTCCCAAGCCGACCTTGTCCCAGAGAATGGCGAACCGTCGGTCGTCCTGGGGCGACAGACCTTCGACGTAGTGCCAGCCGCAAGTGTCTGGGCCGAGCAAGCCGCCTTCGTTCAGGATGCGTTCGACCACGGCGAGCGGCACGGTCTTGCCGCGCAACACGCCAGCGCCACATTCGTTGTCGTCATGGTATAGCAAGCTCAATGAAGCCTCGGGCGTCGCCTCGCCGGACGGAAAACGTCCATGCTTCATGGCATACATTTCCAAGGCGTGCCGCATGAACTGTATGCAGCAATGGCTGTGGCCATAGGGGTATTTCCAGGCAATCCAGGCCGCGATACCGTAAGCGACCACCGTGATCGGCAGCGCCACTTTCAGAAAGGAGCCAACCAAGATGGACCAGCCTGGCTCCGGCCCACTGCCGCGCGGCCGGGTGATCGCTTGCAGTTCCAGCGGTTCGAGCGAACGAATCATCAGGCGACGGTCCCGGTGTCGGATAAGGAGGTCGCCTCCAGTTTACCCGCCCGCTCCAGCCGCTTGTAGAGCAGGAGCGAGTGCAGGATGGGGTAGAGCGCCGCCACCATCAAGGCCACGAACGTGACCGCCACCGGCACGCCGCATAGCAGGGCGACAATCGCCGCCACGCTCACGCCGACCCACAGCCAGGCAGTGAGGCGATGCGTTTCGTTCCAGACCTGCTCGCTGGCCAGGGTCCAGGGCGTGCGCACGCCGATCCAGAAGTTGCGCTTCACCTTGCCCAGCACGTTGCCGAGCAGCGCGAAGAACGCGAACAGCCCGCCGATCAGCAGGCGGTCCAGCGGCAACTGCGGGTTCAGGCTGCCCCACAGGCTGATGGCATGGATGAAGCCCAGCAGCGCGGTCACCAGCATCATGATGTAGCCGTACACGCCGCGAAAGCGTTCGACCTCGAACGACTTCGGCGACAGCCAGGGCAGCACCAGCGTCAGCACGAGCGTTCCCGCCATGACGGCCGGCAGCAGCAGGAACGTCAGGAAGACGTCGCTCTTGGGCACGAAGCCGTCCGGCTGGCCGTGAATGTTCCAGTGGATCGGCACCTGTTCGGGCAGATCGTCGTAGCGAAACTGGCAGACGTAGAGCGACCCCGCGAAGGCGAGCAGCGTCAGCACGATCGAGAGATAGAACCAGCGGGTCATGAGCGCGACTCCTTGCCGCCGTCGGCGGGGGCGACGGCGAACAGGTCCCAGAGGATCGACATCAGGTCTTCCATGACGGTCGTGTTCAGCGAATAGTAAATCTGCTGGCCCTCGCGGCGTGTCACCACCAGGTCGGCGTCCTTGAGCACGGTGAAGTGATGCGACACCGTCGGCTTGCTCAGGTCGAACTGCTCGGCCAACTCGCCGGCTGTCTGCTCGCCACGGCGCAGCAGTTGCAAGATTTTCCGCCGGGTCGGGTCCGCCAGGGCCTTGAAGGCTTCATTCATAGTTCGTTGGTCGCGGGCAGATATTTCGATAACCGTCTAAATAATAGCCTCGGCCGTTCTGAAAAGCAAGTCCACCGCTTTGGCTGGCGGCAGCGGACGGCCTCCGCTATCGTGAAGCGCGGGTGAACCTGGCGACGGCCGCCGGTGTCCCCGTTCCGGGCGACGACGCGGCGAGAAAGGACGGGCGGCGATGCACGAAGTCTTCGAGCACACGGCCGACCTCGGACTGCGCATTCGCGCCGCCGACTTGCCAACGCTGTTCGCCGAGGCGGCAGCGGCCCTGTTCGCCGCCATCGTCGAGGACCTGAATACCGTGCGCCCGGAGCAGCGCATGGAAGTGGAACTGCCGGCGGATGAGCGCGAGTACCTGCTGTTCGACTGGCTAAACGAACTGCTGTACCGTTATGAAACACAGCATCTGCTGTGCAATCGCTTCGAGGTGAAGCTCGACGAAGCCGGCCTGCACGGCATCGCCTGGGGTGAACCGCTTGACCGCGACCGCCACGCCCTGAGCCACGAGGTGAAGGCGATCACCTACCACGCACTGAAGATCGAGCCGACCGCGGACGGCTGGCTCGCGGAGATTATCGTCGATATTTGAGATCATTTCGTTTAGAGCATTTTGCGACCGGCTGTAGCGGTTCGCACAGCGGACCCTACAGAATTTCGTAGGGTCCGCTGTGCGGACCGTAGCGCCGGGTGCTACACCCGTTTGCAAACTGCTCTAGCCGCGACCCGCAGGGGAGCGAGGACTACCCATCATGGCGAAGGAAACGTTTTACGGCCCGCTGGAGCAGATCGAGGAATGCTGCTGGCGGATTCCGAAGAGTTACAAGGAAGGCATGCGCGTCGACGGCCTGATCTTCGCCGACGAGCGCTTGATGGCGCAGCTGCGCAAGGACCAGGCCCCCGAGCAGGTCGCGAACGTGGCTTTTCTGCCGGGCATCCAGCGTGCCAGCCTGGCGATGCCGGACATTCACTGGGGCTACGGCTTCTGCATCGGCGGCGTCTGCGCCACCGATCCGGACGAGGGCGGCGTGATTTGCCCCGGCGGAATTGGGTACGACATCAACTGCGGGGTCCGTCTCTGCCACAGCAACCTCTACTACCAGGACGTGAAGCCGCGCCTGCGGCAGCTGGTCGAAGAGTTGTTCCGCCATGTGCCCACGGGCACCGGCAAGTCGGGGCACTATTCGTTCAAGGGCAAGGAGATGACGCACCTGCTCGCGGAGGGCTCACGCTACCTGCTCCAGCGCGGGCTGGCCACGCAGGGAGACATTGACTTCACCGAAGCCCACGGCCGACTCGACGGCGCGGACCCCGATTGCGTCAGCGAGCGCGCCCGCCAGCGCGGCGAGGAACAGTGCGGCACGCTCGGTTCGGGCAACCACTTCCTCGAAGTGCAGATCGTCGATCACATCTTCGACGAGCAGGCCGCCGCCGTCATGGGGCTGGAAAAGGACATGGTCTGCGTGATGATTCACAGCGGCTCGCGCGGCCTGGGCTACCAGGTCTGCGACGACGCCCTGCACTCGCTGCGCAAGGCCCCGGAGAAGTACGGCATCGCGCTGCCCGACCGGCAGCTGGCCTGCGCGCCGGTCCACAGTCCCGAGGGCGAACACTACATCGCGGCCATGCGCGCGGCGGCCAACTTCGCCTGGTGCAACCGGCAGTTGCTGATGCAGCAGGCTCGCGAGGTCTTCGAGAAAGTCTTTGGCCGCAAGTGGCAGGAACTGAAGATGAACCTGGTGTACGATGTCTGCCATAACATCGCCAAGTTCGAGCAGCACGTCGTCGACGGCAAGCAGAAGCGGGTCTGGGTGCATCGCAAGGGGGCGACGCGCGCCTACCCACCGGGCCACCCGGAGATTCCGTCGCTGTACAGCAAGATCGGCCAGCCGGTGATGATCCCCGGCGACATGGGCCGGGCCAGCTGGGTGCTGGTCGGCCAGCCGGGCAGCATGGAGAAGTCGTTCGGCACGACTTGCCACGGCGCGGGTCGGGCCATGAGCCGCACCCAGGCGGTACGCGAAGCCGGCAGCCGCCGCATCGACAAGGAACTGGAAGCCCGCGGCGTCATCGCCCGCGCCCAGAGCCGCAAGGGCCTGGCGGAAGAACAGCCGGACGCTTACAAGAACGTCGATGAGGTGGTGGAAGTGGTCGATCGCGCCGGGCTGAGTAAGAAGGTGGCGCGCATGAGGCCGATCGGTGTTATCAAGGGGTAAAAGCCGTTCGGTCGCGGCGTGCTAAACCGCAAGCGGGGATTCCAGTGGTGGCACTCGAAGGCCAGACCATCCGTCTCGAACCGTTGACTTTGGACCATCACGCCGCACTCTGCGCCGTCGGCTTGGAGGGCGATGTCTTCCGCTGGTTTCCGGTGGTCGTCCAGACGGCGGACGAGATGCGCGCGTACATCGAGACCGCGTTGCGCGAGCAGGACGCCGGCGTGTCGTTGCCCTTCGTCATCGTCGAACAGCAGGGCGGTCGGCCGGTCGGCAGCACGCGCTACATGAACATCGACCGCACACACCGCCGTCTCGAAATCGGCTCGACCTGGCTCTCCCCCGCCTGGCAGCGCACCGCCGCGAATACCGAGGCGAAGTATCTGCTGCTCCGACATGCCTTCGAGGAACTGGGCTGCATCCGCGTCGAGTTCAAGACCGACTCGCTCAACGAGCGGTCGCGCCACGCCCTGCTGCGCATCGGCGCGTCCGAGGAAGGCACCTTCCGCAATCACATGGTCACCTCCAGCGGACGCATCCGGCATTCGGTCTACTTCAGCGTGATTGACGCCGAATGGCCGACGGTGAAGGCGGCGCTGGAGCAGAAGCTCCGGCGCTCGGATTCTTGAAGCGCCGCGCGGGCCATTACATCCTTGTATTTGCCGGGCCGGGGCACTATCTTCCGGGTTCGCTATACCATCACGAATGCCGACACCCCGGCGTCATCACCCAAGGAGAACGGCCGACCATGCGCACCGGCATGAACCTGCTCTTGTGGACCACCCACATCACCAGCGAACATTTCCCGATCATCGAGAAACTCAAGAAGGTCGGCTACGACGGCGTCGAGTTGCCCGTCTTCGAGGGCGACGCGGCCCACTATCGCACCATCCGCAAGGAACTGGACAACCACGGCCTGGGCTGCACCACGGTCACGGTGATGACGCCGGAAGCCAGCCCGATCAGCCCGGATGCTTCGGTGCGCCAGGCCGCCGTGGATCGGCTCAAATGGGCCATCGAGATGACGGCTGCTCTGGGCGGCACCCACCTGTGCGGGCCGATTCATTCGCCGCTCGCGGTCTTTTCCGGCACACCACCCACCGCCGACGAGAAGAAACGCGCCGCCGACGTGCTCCGCCAGGCCGCCGAGATCGGCCAGCAGGCGAAGGTCCGGCTGGCGGTCGAGTACCTCAATCGCTTCGAGTGCTACTTCCTGACGACGGCGGCGGACGCGAAAGCCCTGGTGAAAGCCGTCGGCCATCCCTACTTCTCGTCGATGTACGACACTTTCCACGCCAACATCGAGGAGAAAGACCTGGAGAAGACCATCGTCGAGTTTGCCGACTGTATCAGTCACGTCCACATTAGCGAGAACGACCGCGGCACGCCCGGCACCGGCCACGTCCACTGGGAAGAAACCTTCAAGGCGCTGAAGAAAATTAAGTACGACGGCTGGCTGACCATCGAGGCGTTCGGCCGGGCCTTGCCGGCACTGGCCGCCGCGACCAAGGTCTGGCGCGATCTGTTCCCGAACGCCGAGGAAGTCTACACCAAGGGCCTCCAGTTCATGCAGGACATGTGGCAGAAGTATTGATGCGCTAGCCCGCATTTCTCACCAGAATAAGGAACCGGCTTGCTTCCGGAGCGTCAAGTGATTGTAGCCGCAGTCACTTGCGTTTCCTGGAAGGAGCAAGCCGGTCATGACACAGTGTAGCAGCCCGCCGTTGACTTTTCACG
>JAEUIF010000460.1 GCA_016795185.1 Planctomycetia bacterium
CGTGAAAAGTCAACGGCGGGCTGCTACACTGTGTCATGACCGGCTTGCTCCTTCCAGGAAACGCAAGTGACTGCGGCTACAATCACTTGACGCTCCGGAAGCAAGCCGGTTCCTTATTCTGGTGAGAAATGCGGGCTAGCGAGCAGCCTGGGCTGTGGTGCCATTGGACGCCCAACGAAGCGGGCACGGCGATCGTGTGGGACGGGGTCGAACGGTTCTTCTATTACGATCACTGGCTGAAATACATCATCGACCATTTCCTGGTGCCGTGGGGCTACGTTCTCAACGGCGCGGTGAAGTGGCAGGGATACTACCGGGGTGATCGCGGCACTCTGCGCGTTCGGCAAAACCAAGTCGAACGGAATACCCAGTGGCCCAACGACTAAGCGTTGCGGACCAGTCCCCGTGTGCTTCACCTGCCCGCTTGCAACCGCTGGCGAGAGACTTCCAGGTCGGGGCAGAGCGCCGCGCAGTTAATCAATACATCAAACTTCTGGTCATCGCGAATCGCGTTCAGCATCTGGATCAGGTCGTCAGGCACCGAACCAAAGCGCGCCGCAAGTACGCGCAAAATACAGTGCCGTCCAGCTTCAATGCGGACCTGTTCCAGCAATTCCTCAATCAACGGCGATTCGATCATGGCAAATTCACCGATCGCAGGACTCACCTGATGGACTCAAGTCGATCCTGAAACGCCTTCAAATCTGGACACACCGCCGAAGCATCAATCAACTGTTCGAGTAGCTGTTCGTCGGCAATCGCCTTCAACGCATTCACCAGTGGCTCGGGAATTGAACCGAACCGACCCGAGAGAAAACGCAACAGGTCCGCGCAACGAGTTTGTTTCGTTCGCTGCTCCAGCAGTTCCTGAATCAACGGCGATTCGATCATGGCTTGCGACCCTCCCAGGATGTTCTGCAACTGGGAATCATTATACCGCAGGCGACTCAATACCTGCGTGACCGCCAGCAGGTTGGCGCGTTCGTCGGGCCGCGCCTGCTGGTCGATCCGTTCCCGACAACGTTGCAGCACGACCTCGGGCGGTTCGGCAGATTGCATCAGCGGCACCCACGGAATGACGCCGAGATCGTCTAACCGCAGTGCCTCATCGGCGGGCAGTGTCCACAGTTCGACCACCCGCCAGCGCGACTTCCAGTTGGTCCATGGCAAACGACTGGTGCGTTCGACTTCCGGAGGCGCGTCCAGGTTGCCCCTGGGCCGCAGCACCAGGACCATCACCTCCGGCAACACGCCGCGGTCCAGGTAGACCAGGGCAAGATCGCGCAGGACTTGCTCTTCCAACTCGCGCTCTGGATAGGTCTCGATCTCCAGAATGAAGTAGTCGGCCTCGCTGGCGCCCTCGACATGCACTTCGAGCAAGCCATCGGGCAAACGTCGGGGCTGAACGACTTCCGCCTGGAGTGCCTTCCAGGTGAACGAACCCTTCAGACCGCCCAGGCGCAGCAAGCCGCTGCCGTGGTGCTGAATCAGCCATTTGCTGCTGCGGTCGTAGGGGAAGCGCTCGGCCATGTGATCGTACTCAATGGACGCCCGCCCGCACGATGGGCAGGAATTGATCTGCCTTCAGTGCAGCCCCGCCCACCAGCGCGCCATCGACGTCCGGCTGGCCCAGCAGCGTGGCGGCGTTGTCGGGCTTGACGCTGCCGCCGTACTGGATGAGAAGCGCCTGGGCCACGGCGTCGCTGTAGAGTTTGCCGACGCGCTGGCGGATGAAGGCGTGCGCATCCTGGGCCTGTTGCGGGGTGGCGTTCTTGCCGGTGCCGATGGCCCAGACCGGTTCGTAGGCGATGACCAGCTTTGCGATGTCCTTCACATCCGCCAGGCCCTGCGTTACTTGCCGGTCGAGGACGGCATCGGTCTGATTGCCCTCGCGCTCTCTCAGCGTCTCGCCGACACACAAGATCACTTCCAGCCCAGCGGCGAGCGCGGCCTTCACCTTTTGATTGATGAAGCCGTCGCTTTCACCCATTTTGTGCCGGCGTTCGCTGTGGCCCAGGATGACGTACTTGCAGCCGGCATCGAGCAGCATGGCGGGACTGATCTCGCCCGTGAACGCGCCGTCCTTCTCGACATAGCAGTTTTGCGCGCCGAGTAAGATCGAACTCTGGTGCTGCTTCAGGAGCGTGTCGAGCAGTCCGAGATACGGGAACGGCGGGCAGACCGCCACTGTGACCCGGCTTTCATCCTTCAAGCCCACGATGACCTCGGTCGCCAGCCGGACGACGTCGTTGGCGGTGGTGGGGTTCATCTTCCAGTTGCCGGCGACGAATTTCTTGCGCATGGTTCCTCGCTCGATTCGACACAACGCGGAAGGCGATGCAGTGTATTATGGACTTGTGACAGGCGGCGGCGAGTGGCAAGCCGCCCACGATTGGAGGACTGCCGATGGATTCCATCATGCGGGCCATCGAATTGACGGGCTCGGTGGACGAACAGCAACGACGGCATCTCGATGCCCCAGTGCCGATTACCGGGCCCAGCCGCGTGCGCGTCCTGATTCTGGTGGCCGACTCGAAGAACGCGCCTGGCTGCGGAGCGCGGCGGCGAATCCAGCCTTCGACTTCCTGAAAGCACCGGAGGAGGACATCTATTCCCCCAACGATGGGAAGCCCTTCCTTGACCAGGCATAAGTTGATGCTGGAAGCAGCGCTCAGCGCCCTGCTCGACACTTTGGGTACCTGGAAGTACTGGCAGTTTACAAACGAGGTCAGCGAATCGCGGGCTATTCAAGCCCCGGAGGGGCGGTAGCGTGGTAGCCCACGGCGCAAGCCGTGGGAATGAAATCGTGTCGATCCTCCAGCCCCGGAGGGGCGGTAGAAGGTGAGTTGGCTTACGCCCGCGGATGACGCTCGTTGCAGCATATGCCCCGCTGTTGCAGCAACCAGTGAGTCAAGTCTGCCGCCCCTCCGGGGCTGGGAGCCGGGAGGGACATTGACCCACGGCTTGCGCCGTGGGCTACCATGCTACCGCCCCTCCGGGGCTGCGGTGAGAATCTACTGCCGGCTGCAAAATACTCTAGCCGTTCTTCAGCAAATGCAGCCGTACCCGGTTCAGCGCCAACTTCGCCGTGCGGCTCTGCACTTCCAGGCGCGTGCCGCTCCAGCTGTAGCTGATCGCCTCCGAACCGCCGTCCCAGGCCAGGCCGACGTAGACCAGGCCCACGGGCTTGTCGGCCGTCGCACCGCCGGGACCGGCGATGCCCGTGGTACTGACCGCCAGGTCGGTGCGCAGCCGCGTCCGACAGCCGACCGCCATCGCCTCGGCGACCTCGGCGCTGACCGCGCCGTGCTGCTCGATCAGTTCGCGCGGCACACCGAGGATTTGCGTCTTGATTTCGTTGTGATAGGCCACGATGCCGCCGCGAAACCACGCACTCGCGCCGGGCACTTGCCCCAGCCGATGCGCCACCAGCCCGGCGGTCAGGCTTTCCGCCGTCGCCAGCGTCTTACGCTTCGCCGACAGCAGGCGGTGGACTACGTCCTGTAGTTCCTCGTCCTCGACGCCGTAGACCAGGCTGCCGAGCCGTTCGCGGATGGTCTTTTCCACCGGGGCGGCCTGCGCCTCGGCATCCGCGCGACTGGTCCCGAGTGCGAAGATGCGCAGTGAAATGGTCGCGTCGGACGCGGTGATGCCCACTTCGGGAACGTGCCCGCGCGCGATCACATCCGGAATCTTTTCCTCAATCGCCGATTCGCCAGCCCCGAAGCAATTGATCTTGCGCTGGATGCGCACGCCGCGCGCCACGCCCAGTTCCGCGAGCTTTGGCAGCACTGACGTTTGATACATCGCGTACATTTCGCTGGGCACACCGGGCATGGCCGCTAACCAGCAGTCGCCGATCTTCATCCAGATGCCGGGCGCCGTGCCGCAATGATTCGGAATCGCCTCGGAACCCGCCGGGAACAGGGCCTGCACGCGATTGCGCTCCGGCATGGTGCGGTTCCGCTTCGCGAACATCTGCTTGATCTGCTCGAAGGATTCCTCGTGAAAGACCAACTCGACGCCGGCGACCTTCGCCATCGCTTCGCGGGTCAGGTCGTCGAGGGTCGGCCCGAGACCGCCGGTGGCCAGCACCAGGCTGGCACGCTGCGCGGCGACGCGAAAGACGTCGATATTGTCCTGCAAGTCGTCGGCCACGGTGGTGTGCCAGCAGACGGGGATGCCGACCTCGGCTAGCCGCCGACTCAGCCAGTGGCTGTTGGTATCGAGGTTCTGGCCATTGGTGATTTCGCTGCCAATGGAAATGATCTCGGCTTTCATGGCGCCCGTCCGTTGCTGCCGTGGGACTCTTTCGGCGTTATACTGCGCGGAAGGGGAAACGAAAGGAGCGGCGAATGGAAGCGGTGAAACTGCTGTTTTTGGCCATCGCTGCCGCCGTCGGCTATGGCATCCTGCACGACCAGGTGACCGCCCGCGTCTGCGTCGAGTATTTCACGATCGGGCACCCGCGAATTATCGCCTCCGAGGAGCCGACCATCCTGGCTTTCGTCTGGGGAACGCTGGCAACCTGGTGGGTGGGCTTGCTCCTGGGCCTGCCGCTCGTGGTCGTGTGCCGAGCGGGCAAGCGGCCCGGGTTGACGGCCCGGGATGTGCGGCCCGCCGTAGTGACCCTGCTGGCGCTGATGGCGTTTACCTCCTTGGTCGCGGGTTGTTGTGGATATCTGTTGTCCAGGGCCGGCGCGATCCGCCTGCAAGGCTGGCTTGCGGCGCGCCTGCCGCTGGAGAAACACGACCGCTTCCTCGCGGACGCCTGGGCGCACGCCGCAGCATACGGCATGGGCTTTCTGGGCGGGACCGCGGTACTCTGTTGGCTGTGGTCGAAGCGAAGACGCCGTGTCCGACTGGGCGCAGCACGCGCGGACGCGCTTTGCTAGAATAGTAGTTTGTTCCCGTTTCAAACTGACGATGGCAGTGAGACTCGAATCATGTCAGATCATGTCGAGGAAGATGATATCCAGCGCTGGAACCGGTTGGCCGAGGAGTTTGGCTTGCCGCCGGGCAAGCCGGAACCGCCGCCTCCGCCCCGCGCTGTCGCCCCGCCCCCACCCCGGCCGGAACCTGTCCGCGAGGAACCTGAACCCGCCCCGGAACCCGTGCGCGAAAGCTACTCCCCGCCGCCCCACGCCGAACGGGAGGAACCACCCGCCGAGCAGCCGCAGGAACGAGAAGTCGTGGCGGCGGCTGCGGATGAACCGCGTTCCGAGGGACGGGGCCGGCAGCGTCAGCGCCGCGGTCGGGACCGCGAGGATCGCGGCCGTGGTCGGGACCGTGAGGACCGCGCTGCCGACCGTCAAGACCGCGTGAGCGAACCGGAGCCCGCTGTCATTGGCAACGAACCATCGTCAGCCGAACTTCCGCCGGCCGGCGAGGAGCCGGAAGGCGGCGAACTGCCTCCGGCGACCGAAGGAGAGCGTCCCGAAGGGGATGAACCGCCGCGCCGGTCGCGTCGTCGTCGTGGTCGGCGGTCGGGGCGCGGCCGCGCGGCCCAGGCCGAGGAAGCCAACGCTCCCGCGACGGAATCGGTCGCCGAAGGTGAACCACCGGCCGTCGCGGGCGAAGTCGCCGACGACGAGGAACTGGACCCGATCGCCGAGGAGGAGCGCCGGCAGCAGCGCGAACAGCGCGAGCCGCGCGAACCGCGTGGCGGGCGCGGCGGTCGTGGTGGGCGCGGGGGACGCGGCCGAGGTCGCCGTCACTCCGAGCCCGAGGAACGCCGGGGGCCACCGCCCGAGGAACGCGAAGAGGAACTTGAGGTGCAGGCCGCCGCGGCCGACGACCTCGACGATGAAGAGTATGAAATGCCGCAGCGGGAGGCCGACGACGACGAGGAAATCTCGTTCGCCAACTGGACTGTCCCCTCCTGGCAGGAACTGATCGGTTCGCTGTATCGACCGGAACGTTGAAGTGTCGTAACCCTGCGGGCGGACGGCGACGCCGTTCGCCCGCCGTGAAGGTTCGCCCAGGGATAGAGAACCATGGCCGACGCCGTCATCGACATCGTGGGGCCGGAGGACCTGCCCGTCATCGTCAAACTGTACAACCAGATTTTTCGCCCGCCGCGCGACCTGGAGGGCTTCAAGCGGCGTTACCAGGGCCGGCACAATGTGCTGCAAATGGTGGCCCGGATCAAGGACCAGCCCATCGGCTTCTTCCTCGGCTTCGAGCTGAAGCCCGATTGTTTTTTCTCGTGGTTCTACGGCGTGGTCGGCGACTACCGCCGGCAAGGCATCGCCTCGCAGTTGATGGAAGCTGTCCACGACTGGGCCGCCAGCAACGACTACAGTTCCATCCGCTTCGAGTGCCATAACCAGCACCGGCCGATGCTGCACCTGGCCATCGCCCGCGGCTACGACATCGTCGGCATCCGCTGGGACTCCGACCGGGGCAACAACCTGGTGATCTTCGAGAAGACGCTGAGCTGAGCGCATGCCGGGACGCAGCCGCCTCCTGCGTCCCGCGTCCGCCCTCGCCCGGATTTCCCGATCCTTGGCACGGTTCGTGTCGTCCTTTCTTCGGTTCCCGATCCACTGTCATCCCCCGTTCCCCACTGACAGGAGCATTCCCCCATGCGCCGCGCCCCTCGCAACGTTTTGCTGACGCTCGCTCTCTGCGGAGTCTGGTGGCCGATCTCGGAATTCGCCTGCGGGCAACCGCTCGACTTCATCAACCGCATTGACGTGCGTTTCAGCGAGCAGCAACGCTTTGGCTTCGTTTGCCCGCGCTTGCGCGACCCCGCCGACCCCGAGCGGCCCTTGCTGCTGACGCGCGATGAGCGCGGCATCACCAATAACACGCTCGTGCGCATCGAAGGCTACGAGTACATCTTCGGCGTCGAGATTCCCGGCGTGCGCTACGTGCGCGAGCAGGGCAAGCTCATCAAGGAAGTGCCGATCCCAGGCAAGGACAAGGACCGTTCCTGGCAGACCGCCTGGGAATCGGAGTTCGGCCGCGTGCGCATCACGCAATCGGTCGAGATCGTGCTGGGCGAGCAAACGCGCCTCTACGACACCGCGCTGGTCAAGTACCAGATTTGGAATCGCGACAAGGAAGCGCACACGGTGGGGCTGCGCCTGATGCTCGACACCGCCATCGGCAACAATCAGGGGCCGGCGTTCCTGGTGCCGGCGGCGGGAGGCAAGGCGGAGCGTGTCGTCGATAAGATGGAAGTGCTCGACGCCAAATCCATTCCCGACTATGTGTTGGCCCTGGGCGGCGACCTCAAGGACGCGAAGACGACGAACGCCACCGTCGGGCTAAAGCTCCAGGGTGCCGAGTCGCTCGACAAGGTCGTCATCTGTCGCTGGCCGCAAAACAGCGAGGCCCGCTGGGGCGGCGGCAAGGGCGCGGGCGACTGGGCTTACGAGCCCATCGACAAGAATCCGAAGGCCAAGGACTCCTGCATCGTCCTCTACTGGCCCGTCGCGAAGATGGAACCCGACGCCAAGCGCGAGCTGGCCTTCACCTACGGCCTGGGACGCATCACCAAGGAACCGGGCGCGAAGTAGCGAGAGCATTCTTACGACCGGCTGGAGCGGTCCGCACAGCGGACCCTACGAAAATACCGTAGGGTCCGCTGTGCGGACCGCAGCGTGTGCTGCACCCGCTTGCAATCCACTCCTGCCTCGGCAATTGCAACCGTCAAGCCCGTTGTGGCCCCTGGCCCGACGGGCTTTCTTCGTGCGCCCCGCGCCACCGGCACAACCGATAACCTCAGCCTTGCTTGCGCGACTTCCGGTCAGCGGTCCTGGCGGTTCTCGGCGGCCTGCGGACCTGGCCGAATGCGCAGCTGGCGAAAAACGCAACGGTCCCGCCGGTTGGGCGTCCAGCGCTCCTTGAAATCCCGGCCGTTTCCAGTCAGCTGCGTTGACCATCCGCTAGTTCGGTTTTTACAGTCGATGCCTGGCATATCGCCTTTGTTCACGGCACCAGCGGAGGAGGCAACATGTTCGATCCCTGGGAACTCAGGCCGGCTGAGCGGCGCGCCCGGAAACGCGAGGGACTGGCCCGGCGCGTCAGGTTGGAGGTGGAAGAACTGGAATCGCGCCTTGCGCCGGCAGTCTTGACGCCGGTGCAGGTGCGGGCGGCCTACGGTTTCGACCAGATTGTTTTTGAAGCCAACGGCAAGACCATCGTCGGCGACGGCGCGGGGCAGACCATTGCCATCGTCAGCGCCTACGACCACACGCGCATCTTTCAGGACACCGACGTCTTCAGCAAGGCGTTCAGCATCAACGGCAAGCAGAGCCTGTACCAGCAGTACGGGGCCGCCGCCACTTTTCTCACGAAGGTCAACCCGCAAGGCACGCCGAAGGCGGACCCCACGGGCGGGCTGTGGTATCTCGAAACCGCGCTGGACGTGCAGTGGGCGCATGCCATCGCGCCGGCCGCCAAGATCGTGCTCGTCCAGGCGAAGACCGACAGCTATGTCGATCTGTTCGTGGCCGTGGACTACGCGCGCAATCTGCCGGGCGTGGTGGCGGTGTCGATGAGTTGGGGCAGCGCGGAGTGGGCCACGGAAGCCCTGTACGATTACCACTTCACCACACCCAACGGCCACCTGGGCGGCTCGAACGGCATCGGCGGGCCGAGGCTGCCCGGCGGCGTCACTTTTGTGGCGGCTTCCGGCGACCACGGCGCACCGGGCGGTTGGCCCGCGATGTCGCCGAACGTGCTCGCCGTCGGCGGCACGACCCTGAACGTCAACGCCGCCGGCACCTATCTGGGCGAAGTGGCCTGGAGCGGCAGCGGCGGCGGCATCAGCAAGTACGAGGCCAAGCCGACCTATCAATCGACCGTCTCCTTCAGCAGCACGAAGCGGACCAATCCCGACGTGGCCTACAACGGCGACCCGTCGACGGGCGTCTACGTTTACAACTCGATGCCCTACAAGGGCAAGGTGGGCGGCTGGTGGCAGATGGGCGGCACCAGCGCCGGCGCGCCGCAGTGGGCCGCCCTCGTCGCCATCGCCAACCAGGGCCGGGCCTTGCAGGGCAAGGGTTCGCTCGATGGCCGCACGCAGACGCTGCCGGCCATCTACAACATGTCGAGCAGCAACTTCAACGATGTCACCAAGGGGTCGAACGGCTACAAGTCCGCTGCCGGCTACGATCTGGCCACCGGCCGGGGCAGCCCGATCGCGCAACGAGTCGTCGCGGATCTGGTGCGGGCTGACTCCACCGGCAAACTGACGGCCGTCACCGGCAGCAGCACCGCTCCGAAAACGTCCGCGAAGCCCTTGCTGTACGTCCAGGCCGTTTCGTTCACCAGCGACACCGTAACGGGAACCACCACCATCGGTCGGTTGCCACTGTCGGCGCTGGGCGTGCGCGACTTGCTCGTGGTGCTGCTGGAGCCCGCCGCCTGGCAGGCGCACGTCGGCATCACGATCCGTTCGGTGCAGATGGTGGGACCACCGTTGTCGCGCTTCTCGCTGAACACCGAAACCGCCACGTCGGACCTGTTGTCGTCCACCGTGTCGTTGCCGTCGTGCCGCGTCGATGCGCATCTGGACGAAGCCGACCTGCTCGCCTGGATCGAAGCCGCGGATGGCTCCGACCTGTCGCTGGAAACGTTACCGGTGGCACCGACGCCGGAAGAGGAGTCCACCGAACCCGAACCCACCGAGCAGGAGCTGCTGGAACTGGCTATCGCGACCTGGGATGACTGCGAATAGGCAACGAATTGGTTTTCCGTTCTTGCTGGTTCGCGACGCTTCGTGGAAGCGTTGAATTGCTACGCTACTTCGCAGCGCCGCGAATCAGTAAAGTGATCGGTATGATCGCGACTTCAGACCATTCATTGACAGCGAAACCGACACGCGCCGCCATCTGGGATGTGGACGGCACCTTGGTGGACACCGCCGAGCTGCACTTCCGCGCCTGGGAACGGCTGTGCGGCGAATTGAAGACTCCGTTCAGCCGGGCTGACTTCGCGGCGACTTTCGGCCAGCGCAATCCGGAAATCATTCCCAAATTGCTGCGCGGCCCACTCGACGACGCGGAAATCGCGCGGCTCGGCAACCTCAAGGAAGACTATTACCGCCATGCCGCGCAGCGCGGCGTGGACCTGCTGCCGGGCGTGCGGCCCTTGCTGGCGAGCCTGCAAGCAGCGGGCTTTCGGCAGGGGATCGGGTCGAGCGCGCCGCGCGCCAATCTCGAATTGATCCTCGAACTGACGCAATCCGCACCGTACTTCACCGCCGTGGTGGCGATGGAGGACACGCAGCGCGGCAAGCCCGATCCCGAAGTGTTTTTGACGGCGGCAAAGAAGCTCGGCATCGAGCCGAATCGCTGCGTGGTGTTCGAGGATGCCATCGCCGGAGTGCAAGCAGCGCGGGCGGCGGGCATGAAGTGCGTGGCGGTCAGCTTCGTCGGCCATCATCCCGCCGAGAAACTCGCCGCAGCGGGGGCGCACAAGGTCGTCGCCAACCTCGCCGAACTGGACGCCGCTGCCGTCGCGGCACTCTGGGATGGGGCTGGTTCGTAGTTCCGCCTTCCGACGGCGAGTCGCTCCACCGCCTGAAGGCGGAACTACGAGCTTCTGCCAAGCCATTCCGCGATCCAGGCGCGCAAATCCCTGATCTCCGCCGGGCTGATTTCGTGCTCGATCCAGTACGTCTTGTAGACCGGCCGATAGCCCTGCGCTTGCAGAAACGCCACCAGGGCCTGGCTCCACGCGAAGGGCACCAGTGCATCATTCTGGCCGTGCGCCACGAACACGGGCTGATTCCTGGTGACTGGCAAGTCGGGCAGCAAGTCGTCCACTCGCTTCAGGGAACCGCTCAACACCGCGATGCCGCCGAAGACCTCCGGACGTGGCAAGCCATAGCGCAGACTGAGCGCGCCGCCCTGCGAAAAGCCGGCGAGCAGGGCGCGGCCGGGCGGCACCCGGAAGCGCGCCAACGCGTCGGTGATGAAGCCATCGAGAGCGGCGAGTGCTTCACGCACCGCCGCCGGGCTCTCCTTGCCGCCGCGCTCGTACCAGGCGCGCACCGTCGGTTCACCCTCGGCGGCCAGTGGCGCATCGGGAAACACATGCACGCAGCCGGTGCGGGCCACCAGCGGCGCCAGGGCGCTCAGGTCTTCCTTGTGCGCGCCGAAGCCGTGCAGCCAGATGATGAGCGCGTTGGCCTGTCCCGCGACGTAGTCGTCCGGGTAGAGCGTCAAGTATTCCAGGGTCGAACTCCATTCGACGCTGCGTGACATCGGCGGCATGGAAGTGTCGGTGGCCAGTTCGTAGTTCCGCCTTCAGGCGGTCGAGTCGCTCGACCGCCTGAAGGCG
>JAEUIF010000462.1 GCA_016795185.1 Planctomycetia bacterium
CGTGAAAAGTCAACGGCGGGCTGCTACACTGTGTCATGACCGGCTTGCTCCTTCCAGGAAACGCAAGTGACTGCGGCTACAATCACTTGACGCTCCGGAAGCAAGCCGGTTCCTTATTCTGGTGAGAAATGCGGGCTAGCATTCGGCTGGCGACGCGAAGCCGACCGCGTCGTCGCGCCTCAGGGCACCATCTGGCTCGACTACGACGCCGCGCCGGCATTTGGCTCGCTGCGGCAGTTGCGCGAAACGATAACTGGCCGCTTGGAACGTATTCGCCTGAACCGCGAGATCGCTTGCGCTGCAAGCCCGGAAGATTGGCAACACTCCTACGACGATACTTCCAGCTTGTTGCGCTGCCTCGACCAACTCTGCGGTAGCGAAGGCGCGCTTACCGCTCGCTGATTGCTGTGATGTGCTCTGTTCCTCCGAACGACTGCCTATCTGCCGTAAGTTCTGGCATTCTGTTTCGTTATGCAATTCATTCGTCGAATTTGGAATCGCAAATCCACATCCTGCGTCACAATAGGAGCCTGACTTTCGCCTACCCGCCTCCTTTGCTGCTGATCGCCCCCGCCGAGGTAACCCGCCATGTACAAGAACCATTGCCCGTTGCTCGCCTTGCTCGTCCTGGCCGGCATTGCCGCTCCCGCATCGGCTCAGACCAAGCCGGTGGAATTGCCCGTGGTTCCGGAGGGCTTTCGCGTCAACCTTTTCGCCCGCGATCCCTTTATTCGCAATCCCGCCTCGATGGCCTTCGACGCCAAGGGCCGGTTGTGCGTCGGCCAGGGGCCGCAGTATCGCAATCCCAAGCCCGATACGCCTGGCGATAGCGTCATTATCCTGACTGATACCGACGGCGACGGCGTGGCCGACTCGGCGAAGACCTTCGCCACCGGCTTCAACTGCATCCAGGCACTCGCCTGGAAGGGCAACGACCTCTGGGTCGCCAACGCTCCTGACTTGACCATCGTTCGCGATCTGGACGGCGACGACGAGGCCGACGAATACGTACTCGTCTACACCGACCTCGGCAATCTGGAACACGGCTTGCACGGCCTGAACTGGGGCCCGGACGGCAAACTCTACATGTCCAAGGGCAACTCGAAGGGATTGACTAAGGGCGACCGGATCGCGCCGAAGCCGTTCCGCGACCTGTGGGCCGTGCCCGCGCCGCCCGGCGCTCCGGACTTCCCGCCGGTGCGTGTCTTCAAGAAGGGTGAATATCAGAAAGCGTATCACGACCCCGCGGACGACTGGGGCCGGGAAGGCGGGGTGCTCCGCTGCGACGACCTCGGCCGCAACCTGGAAATCGTCTCGCGCGGCATGCGCAATCCGTGGGACATCACCTTCGACGATGGGTTCCACTTCCTCGGCACCGACAACGACCAAACCGGCGGCGACAAGCTGTTCATGCCGTTTCCCGGAGCGCATTTCGGCTGGGGCCATCCGTGGAGCTTTCACTGGAGCGGCGAGAACCACCTGCCGACCGCGCCCGCCAGCGGTCCGCTGTTCGAGGGTTCAGGCACGGGGACCGTCTTCTATCACGCCGAGCAGTTTCCGGCCTCGCATCGCGGCGTGTTCTACGTCAACGACTGGCTGCGCAAGACGGTCTTCCTCTATCGGCCGCACTGGGAGGGCGCGTTGCTGAAACCGGCGGGCGGCGACATGGAGCCTTTCGTCAAGGCGGGCAAGTCGCTCTTCAATCCGACCGATAACGAGGTCGGCCCGGACGGCGCGCTCTACGTGATGAGTTGGGGCACCCAGTACGGCGTCAGTTGGGGCAAGAATAGGCAGCAGGACAACGAAGGCCGCGTCTATCGCATCACTCACGGTGAAGCAACTCGTGCGCCTCTGGAGGCCAAGCGAGCCAAGCCCTACCGCGACTGGACCTTCGCGGAGTTGGCCGAAGACCTGGGCCATCAGGTGCCGGTCTGGCGCGTCAACGCGCAGGAAGAGTTGGTGCGGCGCGGACCAGCCGTGAGAGCGGACTTGCTGAAGTTGTTGCAACAGCGCGAGCTGCCGAAAGCCCGCCAGACCTGGGCCGCCTGGACGCTGGCCCGCCTCGCTCCGGAAGATGCCGAGATCGATGCCTTCTTCGCTCGCTGCGCCGAGCCGAAGCACGATTTGAACCTGCGCCTGCAAGCCCTGCGTATACTGGCCCATCGCATCCGGGAATTTGGCAAGGTCAAGCAACTGCCGGCCAGTGCCGTGGCGGCCCTGCGCGATCCGGAACCGCGTGTGCGCTTCGAGGCGGTGCTGGCGCTGCGGCAAGCCCGGCAGGCACATTTGCTCGCGCCGCTCACCGACCTGGCAGCCGCCGAGACCGATCGCGTGACGTTCTACGCGGCCTGGGGTGCGCTGGCCGAACTCACCGATGCCGACACGCTGCGGACCATGCTGCGCGACCCGCGCGGCGGAGTACGGCGTGCCGGATTGCTGGCCTTGATCGCTGCCAGCAAACCGCTCTCAACTGAAGTGCAGCCGCTGCGTCTCGACGAGGATGCCGGCACCGCCGACGTGGCCGCGCTCTGGATGTCAAAATTCTCGCGGCAGACGCCGCCCGTGTTGTCCGTCGAACCCGCTGGTGGAGACTTCATCGAGATGCAAGCGGTCAAGCTGGTCTCGCGCGTGCCGGATGCAGCGGTCCACTACACGCTTGACGGTACCAACCCCACGCCGCAATCGCCCGCGCTGACGGCTCCCTTGTCCCTGACCGCCGACGCCCAGGTGCAAGTCATTCTGGTGCGCGACGGCAAGCGCGTTGGGCCGCTGGTCAGCGCGCGCTTCCACCGGCTGACGGATGAAGAATTGCGCAAGCGCCAGGTCGCCGGCACAGGCACCGTGCTGAAGCTGCGCGGCAAGGCGACCACGGCCGTGGAAGTGCTGCCCCTGGTCAGCCAGGGCAATCCGCAGCGGGGCCGCGACCTGTTTCTCGGCGCGAACGGAGCCCAGTGCAGCCGCTGTCATCGCCTGGCCGGGCAGGGCAACGCCTTCGCGCCGGACCTGGCGGACATCGGTCAGCGGGCCAAGGCGCCGGAAATCGTGCAGTCGATCCTCGAACCGAGTGCCCTCATCACGCAGGGCTTTTCGGCCCATGTCATCCTGACGACGGAAGGCAAGGTCCACACCGGCATCTTGCTGCAAGAGTCCGCCCTGGAGGTCGTGCTGGTCGGTCACGATGGCAAACCCGTGCGCATCGACCGCGAAACGATCGAGGAACGGCACGTCGCGAAGCACTCGGCGATGCCCGACGATTTCGCCAAGCTGCTCGACGCCCGCCAGGTGGCCGATCTGACCGCCTTCCTGCTGACGTGCAAGACTTCAGCAGCGCCGCCGGTCGAAATCCCCGAAATTGGTTTTGCTGAACGCACCGGGGAACTGGCAATCACATCCGGCGGCAAGCCCGTCGCCACTTACGTTTTCAATGATCCGAAAATTGCCCGGCCCTTCCTGGCGCACATCCAGGCTCCGGGCGGCCGGCAGGTGACGCGCAACCATCCACCGACCGGCAAGGACGCGCGCGACCACGACACCATGCACCCCGGCATCTGGCTCGGCTTCGGCGATCTCGCCCGCACTGACTTCTGGCGCAATCAGGGCAAGGTCGTCCATGAGAAGTTCACGCAGGCACCGAAAGGCGGGCGCGGCGAGGGTTCCTTCACTGTCCTCAATAACTTCCTGGCGGGCGAGAAGCTCATCTGCCGGCAAACCTGCCGCTACATGGTCGCGGTCGTGCCGCAGGGCACGTTGCTGCTCATCGACTCCACGTTTGAAGGCGACAGCGAATTCGACTTCGGCGCGCAGGAAGAAATGGGCCTGGGGGTGCGCGTGGCCACACCGCTGACGGTCCAGGCGGGCGGGCGCATGCTCGACGCGGACGGGCGGCAGAACGAAAAGCACGTCTGGGGCAAGCAGTCCGACTGGTGCGATTACAGCGGTCTGCTCGACGGACAGCGCCTCGGCATGACCATCATGCCCGATCCGAAGAACGCGCAAAAGTGCTGGTTCCACGCACGTGACTACGGCGTGCTGGTGGCCAATCCGTTCGGCCAGCGCGCCGGCGGTCCCGCGCGAACCGTCGTGAAGCCAGGCGACAAGCTCAAGCTGCGTTTTGGCGTGCTGCTGCACTCGTCGCCGGCCGAGAAGCCCATCGACCTGGCCACGGCCTATCGGGACTTCGTCAAACGGTTGGAGCGAGATGGCGAATAGTCTCGGTTAATCGCGGTGCTTTCCAGTGAGACGATGAATGATCGGCTAGTGCAAAGTCAAGCGAATGGTTGCGCGAGTCTATCCTGGGGTGGCACGTCCCTCGGTACTCCGAGGGCGTGCGAG
>JAEUIF010000468.1 GCA_016795185.1 Planctomycetia bacterium
CGTCGGCGGTACCAAGATGAAGATTCACAAGGCGGCCGTCGCCCGCCTGTTCGAGAGCAACGACCAGGTGCTCGACGCCGAGGAGATTTACACGCTGGCCCAGGGGAGAGGGGAGAAATTCGGTTGGTAGCCCCTATGTCCTCGCTACCTCCCGGCCAGCACCGCCGCCAGCCGTTGCCCGACGATCTCCGCCTGGCCTGGTTCCAGCATCCAGGTTGAAACCTCGATGCCGTCGGCGATTAGAGGCCGCACTTCGATCTTCGGTTCTCCCTCGCGTAGCTGTTTCACGACCTCGGCCGGTTTCCGCAGGCTCACGTCCCAGGTGATGCGCAGGTGCGGCACGCGGTTGGCGATGGGCGGCACAAAGGTTTCGGTCTTCACGCCCTGGACCTTGCCGACCGCTGTAGCGATGGTCCGCACGCGCGCTTCCCATTCCTTCCAGACGGCCGCGTGGTCTTCCTTGAGGTAGGCTTCCAGCGCCGCCCACATGCCGACGATATCTTCCTTATCCACCTTGTTGGTGCGGCCGATGGAGTCCGTGTGCGGGTTGTTGTTCAGCGCTGCGGCCTCGATCAAGTCCTTGCGGCCCAGCAGCAAGCCAGTACTCTGCGGGCCGCGCAGCCCCTTGCCGCCGGAAAAGGTCACGAGATCGTAGCCCATCTTGAGGAAGCGCGACAGGTTCTCGGCGGGCGGAATCTCGGCCGCCGCATCGTTGAGCGTCGGCACCTTCAGCTTCCGGCCCAGCTCCGCGAACTCCTCGACGTGAATCTTGCCGATGGGATCGTTGTCGTTGAAGAACAGCATCAGCGCGGTGCGTTCGCCGACGGCTTTCTCCAGGTCCGCCCGCGACTCCACTTCAATGAGTTTGACGCCGACATTGCGAACGGCGTGGTCGTAGCCGTAGCGGTGCGCCTTCTGGATGATGACTTCGTTCTTCATCCCTGCTGTGTCCGGTAAGCGACGAATTTTCTCCGCGTCCTTGCCCGCCACGCAGGCCGCCGTGGCGAGCGTGAGGGCCGAGGCCGCGCCGGCAGTCACCAGCGCCGCCTCGCAACCGGCCCGTGCGGCGATGCGCTGGCCCACCGCCTGATGCAATTCGCCCAGGTTGACGAACTGCCGGGACGCCGACTGCATGGCCTCCAGCACTTCGGGACGCGGCAGCGAACCGCCCAGCGTGGTGTAAGTGCCCGCCGCGTTAATCAGCGGCCGGACGCCGAGTTCGCGATACACGTCGCGCCCGCCCGGAGCCGCCGCCTGCAACGACGGAGCCAACCATTCGAGCAGCGGGCCAACGCCCGGCAAACAGAGCAGCGCCTGAATGAACCCACGACGATGGGGGTGCATGCGAAGACTCCGTGGTTGTCGCTTTTCCGAAGTTCGTAGTTCCGCCTTCAGGCGGCGAGTCGCTCGACCGCCTGAAGGCGGAACTACGAACTTGAATCCGGCTCAAACTTTGAGTGTCACGCCAGCGCCGCCCGCGCCCGCTTCACCAGTTCGTTGTCGCGGTCCTGGGTGCCGTGCAGGTTGAACATGCTCGACGCCAGGAAGCGATTGCGCAGCGCCGGCGTCGCGTGATAGAAATCCTCCAGCGCGGCCGAGCTAAACTTGTAATCGTGCGAATCGCGGCCTTTGAGAAAGATCAAACGTCGCGCGGCCGTCATCAGGGCCTGCGGGTCGGCGTCGGGCTGTTCGAGGTAGGCCAGCGTTTTCCGGGCGGCGGCCAGCCGGTCCTTGCTGACTTCCGTCAGCACTTCCTCGATCGCGCCCGGGCCGCTCGCCTGCGGCTTGAGGGCTTCCAGGGTATCGAGCTTGAGGTCGTCGCGGACTTGGCCGCGCTTCTTCATCGCCTCACGGAACATCGGCAGGAAAGCACCGGCTTGCAGCAGCAGGAAGCGACGAGTCTCATCGTTCGCGGAATTCTGGAAGCCGAAATACAGAGCGTTCGCCGTCGTGACCGTGTGCAGGCCGACGATGCCCGGCTGACGCATCAGCAACTCGCCGGCCCCGAGGAAGATGCCGTCCCACACGGAGTCCGGATCGACTTGCTTGTTCAGCAAATCCACGATCTGCTCGGAAACGTCGGCCGGCGAGCCGGTGCGCAACGTGGACAGGAAGCTCGCGGATGCGCTGGGGTCGGCCTTGCCGCGCTGCCAGTGGGCACGAATCTTCGCGAGCCGTTTGAGGTTGTCGCGCCCGGGTCGATCCTGTTCGGCGTCGCGCTGGGCGGGTTTGTCGCCCTCGTGGTCGAGCAGGCCGAACGCCAGCGAACGCATGATCGGCTCCGCGTGCCGCCAGCCAATGGTCTGCAAGGTCCGCCAGGCATTGGCCACGTAGATGGCCTTGTGGCCGATGTCGCGAAAGTCGCGCGCCCCGAGCCGCCAGAACGCCTCGATGACCTCGATGGCCCCGGCGTTACGGACGAACGAGGCGATGGCGCGGTCGGAGCCTTCCTCATCCCAGTTCCCCATCGCTTCGAGGAACCGCTCCCGGGCCTGATGCCCGGCGGGCAGCTTGGCTTCATCCACCGGCGGCATCGACCAGTTGCCTTCCTGGCGGTTGCGCTCCTGCGAGTTCTTGAAGTAGTCGAGCGACCAGAACAACGGCAGCCAGCGGTCGCTGTCCGGAGCCGCCACGGTCGCCAGGTGCGCGGAGTTGACCACCAGCACCGCATGGAACTTGAAACCGACCGGCCGGGGCCGAATGCCGCGCACGCCCGCCAGCATCAGAGCGGACAGCAGTTCCTGATAGGTCGTGCCCTTCTTGATCTTGTCGCCCACTGCTTCCAGCAGACGGTTCTGCGGCGTGTCCTCGATGAGCCGGACCAGCGGCTCGATGTCCGGGCTCAGTTGCACCTTGCCCGGCGCGGCCTTGACGTCGTCGGCCGAGAGCACCGGAAGTCCGCGCAGAAAAGCAAAGTCGCCCAGGCCCGCGACCGCGGTGGTTTGCAGCGAGCGACGAACGAATTCACGTCGATTGATGCGAGACATGGAAGCGCCCTCCGGGAAAGGTTCGGTCGGAGACGGCTACACGGGAACCTCAGCATTATACCCACGCGCTCACGGCTACAGCTAGCCGCAGGGTGGCACGTCCTCGGTACTCCGAGGGCGTGAGAACCGCTGCACCATTCCCAAACTTCAACAATGAAAACGATGTCCGCTATTCTTGCGCACTGGCTGGGGCGGTCGTGCCATTGGCTTCCGACCGTCGCGCGCCGAACTGGTCCGCCAGCGCGAGTACGCTGGCCAGGAAACCGGCCAGGCCGTCCCCTGGCGCGCCGTCACCGCCGATGTGGACCGAACGCAGTTCGTCGGGTTTGGGCAGCGTCGCGGCGATCTCCGGCAGCCGGGCGATCAACTGCGCTTGCAGGTGGGCGGAAGATAGGTCGTTGTCGAGGGCGCGGCGCTGCTTCTCCACGCCCAGGTCGCGCTCGTGGCGAGCGGCGGTTGCCTCATGGACCAGGGTCTCCGTCTGGAGCCGCGCCGCGGTGCGCGAGCGTTCCAGTTCGGCCCTGAGCTGTTCCAGTTCGGCTTGCTGGCGCAGGGACTGCAACTCTTGCTGCACGCGCCGGCCTTGCACGTCCAGTTCGTGCAGCGCGCGTTCCAGCTCCGCCTCGCGCCGCGTCTTCTCGGTGGCCGTCTGTTCGACCAGGGCGCGGCGCGCGGTCTGCTGCTCGATGTCGAACCGTCGGACTTTCTCGCTTTCCTCGCGGTCGAAGCGCTCGCGCTCCTGCTGGCTGCGGACGTCGGCCAGGCGCCGCTCCACTTCCAGTTCCGCGATTTCCCGCGTCTGGCGGTTGTGCAGTTCCTGTGCGGCAATTTGCTGCTGGGCTTCCAGTTCCGCCAGGCGGGCCAGTTTTTCGCGGTCGGCCCGGAACGGCTTCTGCAAGTTCTCCCAGACGCGCGTGGAACTGACTACCGCTTCCTTGATTTGCACGGTAACGATCTTCAGGCCGAGCCCCGTCGAGCGGTCGGCGGCCTCGTCGCCCTCCGCCACCGCCCGCAGGCGGTGCGTCAACTCGGCGATGATCGGCTGCTTGTCGTTGAGGATGGCGTCGATGCTCATGGTGGCCACCTTGTCCTTGATGGCCGCTTCCGCCTGTTCGCGCAGCTGCACCTTGACGATGCGCATGCGGTCGCCGGGGTCCGAGAAATCGAGCCGCCGGTAGGCCGTCTTCACGTCGTCCACCACCCACTGGACGTAAGCCTGAACCAGCACTCCCTGGCGTTCGGCGCAGATGCAACGAGCGTTGATGAGCAGAGTTTGCACCGCCGCGGGGATAATAAGAAAGGCATCGGTGGCGGGACGGTAGTGGAACGAAAGGCCCAGCCCGATGTTGATGGGCTCGGCATGGCCCCGCCGCGTGTGGACGACATAGACATTGGGCGCGACGACGACGGTTTTCCAAAAGCCAAAGCCGGTAATGCGATAGTCGGACGGCACAATGCCGGCGGCGCCGCCGGCATCTCGGGGTGCCTCATCCTCAATTCCTTTCATCCCCTTCTTGAACTCGACGATTCCCTTGGCAAGCTCGCGTCCGATCCCTCGCGTGGCGATCTGTACTGGCGCCGGCGGAGCCGGCTGATGCCGAGGTTGCAGGTCGCGCTCGACCTGGGCCTGTTGATTCATGACCTCGTTGAGATAACTGTTGGCTTGCTCGATCATGATTTGTTCTCCCGAGAACCGAGGTGCCCTATCTGGGTGTGGACTCGCCCGCCAACAGGTATGAGTCGGGAACACGCGAACGGGTTCGCGATGGTTACCGCTTCAGCCAGCGATCCAACCAGTCGTAAGCGACCTGGCGCACTTCCGACGGGAAGTTATGGTCGCAATCGGGGTAGCTGGCGCTCAGCCGGTCGCCCGCGCCGAGCAGTTCATAGACCGGCCGGGCGGCCCGGATGCAATCCTTGACGCCGTCGGGATCGAAGTTGTGGTCCTTCACCGGCGCGCTGGCCAGGAAGGCGCGCGGCGCGAGCGCCGCCGTCACCTCGGTGAAATCGAAGGGCACCTTCTCCGGTTTGAGGTCGTAAACGGTACGAAGGCGCGGCATGTAGCCGTCGTGGCTCCAGCCCTTCAGGTCGCCCTTCATGTATTTCGGAAAGCTGCAAAAGCCGCAGTTGGAAACGATACAGCGAATGCGCGGATCGAACGCGGCCACAAACATGCTGTTGTGCCCACCTAGCGAATGGCCGATGACGCCGATGCGTTTGGGATCGACTTCCGCCAGCGACTCCAGCAGATCGACGCAACGCATGTGGTTCCAGATGCCCTTCATGGTCGCGCTGACGTAGCCGTGCTGATAGGGATCGAACTGGTACTCGCCCATGTTGACGTAGTCCGGCGCGAGCGTCACGTAACCGCGTTCGGCCAGGTGGACGGCATAGGCCCGGTCTTCCTTCGGCCCCAGGCCCACCGCCACGCCTTTGCCCAGGTCGCGGCTGGTGGGGTGCAGGCACAGCACGGCCGGCAGCCTGCCCTTCGCGTCGAGCGGGATCAGCAAGTAAGCCGGCAGCCGATCGCCCTTCTCGACTGCGAGGGTAAGCTTGCGGCGCAGGTACTTCTCCATCTTCACTTCCTCGACGACTCGCACGTCGAGCGGCACCTTGCGACTGTCGTCGGGCAACGGCCCCATCACCTGCTGCATGTTCGCCAGGATGTGCGCCCGCCGCTTGGCCCAGTCGTCCGCGCTGCGGACCGGATGTTCTTTGTTGTCGGCGTCGCGCCAGACAAGGAGCTTCGTTTTGTCGGGATAGGTCGGGGTTGTTTGTGCCAGGCCGCTGCCCGGCAGCGCGGCGACCGCACCCAGACTAACGAGCAGCAACCTCGCGAATGGCTTCATCGGGCAAGGCTCCTTGTGGTAGAATGCGCGCAGTCTGCCTGCGAGGACCAAACATGGCAAGTAAACTCTCCGCCCCGAACGACGCCGTTGAAATGTTCCACCGGTTGGTGGAACCGCGCAACGGCTAACTCACCAAGGCTGCGGCGCGCGTCATCCTCGGCTGGACATTCGGGGAAGAAGATCGCACCCGCATGAATGAACTGGCCGAGAAGAATCGAGCGGGCGAACTCACGGCGGAGGAGCAAACCGAGTTGCACTGCTACCTGCGCGTGGGGAGCCTTCTCGATCTGCTGCACTCCAAGGCGCGCTTGAGCCTGTAACGGCAGGCCACTCGATCCAGCCCTGCCAAATCGCCGGTTGGCCTCAGTTCCGGAGCCCCGGAGGGGCGTAAGCGCTGTAGCCCACGGCGCGAGCCGTGGGACAACGATCCCAACCACACCTCAGCCCCGGCGGGGCGGAAGATAGTCCCAAACGGTTGCTGCACAAGCGAGGTGTCGAGCACGACGAGCCCTGTTCGCGCTGCTGCCTTTCGCCCCTCCGGGGCTGGGTGCATCGAGACGTTCCGTTCCCACGGCTTGCGCCGTGGGCTACCGTGCTATCGCCCCTCCGGGGCTAACACAGCTTGCGACGCGCTCCAGCCGGGCGTCATTGGTCACTGTAAGTCACTTCCGCCCCGCCACTCCCAGCAAATACGCGATCACATCCGCCAGGTCTTGCTTGGAGAGTTGCTTTTCCAGTTCGTCGGGCATCAGCGACTTGACCGTGGCCTGGATCTCGTCGATCTCGCCGCGCAGGATGGTGTCCTCCGCTTTCTCGGCCCGGCGCAGCGTGATGCTGCCGGGGGCGTTGACGGCCAGGATGCCCGTCAGGAAGCGGCCGTTCTTCGTTGTCACCACGTAGTTCAGGTAGCGCGGATCGACCTCGCGGCTGGGGTCGAGGATGTCGATGACCAGCCCTTCCGGAGTCTTGGTCTTCAGGGCCGCCAGCAGATCCGCGCCGACCTCCGCGCCTTCGTTCTCCAGGCGGTGACAGACGCTGCAATTCTTCTTGAAGACCGCCTTGCCACGCGGCGCGTCGCCGGCCAGGTCCAGAGCGGTGCGGTAGTCGTCGATGACCTTCTGGCGGTCGCCGGTGGTGCGGGCGGCGAAGAGTTGTGCGACGCGCTTGCGCACCTCGGCATCCGGATGCTTGCGCAGCAGGTCCACGCGGGCGGCTTCGATCTGCCCTGGCAATACCTGCTTCTTCTCGACGGCGTCGAGCAGCTGCCGCACCCGCTCCGGCCGGCCGAGCAGGGCTTCGACGGCTTCGCGGCGCAGGTCGGGCGGGTAGCTGTTCCACGCAGCCAGCAGCAGGTCGGCGATCTTCGGGCTGTCCTGGGCGGAGAGAGCACGCACGGCGGCGAGCTGCACTTCCGGTGGGTGCTGCGGCGCGAGCAAGCCCGGCAACACATCGCCGCCGACGGCGAACGGCCCGACGCCCAGCAGACGCACGGCGGCGAGCCGTTCCGGCAGCGGTTGCTTCTCGTCGCGTGCCGTTTGCGCCGCCCGCTCGAAGAACGGCCGGGCCTTGCCAACCGCTTCCTTCAGTGCGGGTGAGGGTTCTTCCCAAAGCTTGCGCAGGGGCCGCTGGGCGATTTGCAGTCCTTGTCCCAGCCCGTCCAGCACCGCCAGTTGCCAGGCGGGACTGACCGAGTCACCGCCAAGCAGCGTCAGGGCGCGGGCCAGGTCGGCATCGCTGTTGCTCGCGCCGATCAGCGTGGCCAGTCGGACCACGAATTGCCGTTCCTCGGCGGTCAGGTTTCGCACGAACTCGCGATCCTGGCTCAGCGTCGCCAGCAGGTCCGGCGCCTTGCCCTTCGCGGAGCTGAGGATCGCCAGCTGGAACCAGGATTGGCCGGCGTCGCGCCGCGCCAGCTTGGCCAGGGCCGTAGTCAATTCGGGAGCATCGGCCGCGCCCAGGGTGAAGGCCAATTGAAAGCGCACCCGCGCCTGGGCATGGTCCACCAGCGGCGTCATGCTTTGCCGCAGCGTCGCCGATGCGGCCAGTCGGTCCTCGGCCAGCCGCAGCGCTTGTTCGACGACATAGGGGTTGGCGGCTTTCAGGTTGGCTTCGATCAGTTCATCGTCCAGGGCCTTCAGGCCGTGCAGCGTCCAGAGTGCGTGCATGCGGCCTTGGCCCGCCGGCACGCGGTCCAGCACCTTGTCTTCGCGCGCTAGCTTCTTCAAGGGCGCGACGGCGGCCTGGTCGTGGCGTTCGATCAGCAGCCGCTGGGCGGTCAGCCGTCGCCAGCTGTTTGGGCTGCCCAGCTGCTGGACCAACTCGGCGGCCGATGCCTTGCTCAGGGCGGGCAAGTGCTGCGGTTGCTGGGCGTCGCGCGCGAGCGTTTCGGGCACGATGCGCCAGATGCGGCCGCGCCCCCGGCTATCCAGGTTCAGCTTCTTTTTGATGTCGTCGGGCAGCGATAGCGGCGTCTCAATGGCTTCGCGGTAGAAATCACAAACGTAGATCGCACCGTCGGGACCGATAGTCAGGTTGACGGGGCGGAACCAGTTGTCGGTGGAAGCCAGGAACTCGCAACCCTCATCGGCCCGCTTGGCGGTGAAGATGCTGCCCTGATCGATCAAGATATCCCGATGGATCAAATTGTTCGCCGGCTCGCAGACGAAGCTCTGGCCGTAGTATGCCTCCGGAAACAGCCCGCCGTTGTAGACCACCGGACTGCACGCGGACGTGATGAAGCCGCCCGGCACCAGTTCCGTGGGCGAGAAGCGCTTGGAGTCCGTCCCGTCCTTGCGGCGCGTGGTGCGTTCGACGCGCCAGCCTTCAAACGGACTGATGCGATGCACCTGGCAGGCCGCGCCGTGGTCGGGAATGTCGATGGTCACGGCAGGTACGGCCAGCGCCGGGTTGCGGCGCAGGTAGTGGTCGGACAGCACAATCTGCCGGAGGTGCTGGCTGTTGGTGGCAGTGAACCAGTGCTGTCCGTCGTCGGCGGCCAGGCCGAACTGCCCGCCGCCGCTGGTCGGTTCCAGGCTGCCCGGCCGCGCCGGCTGGAAGCGGATGCCCCGGCCCCGCAGCGCCACGCCCGCTCCCAAGCCGTCGCCCGTGATGGTGCCGCCCTTGCCGCCCGCATTGGCGTAGACCCAGTTGTCCAGGCCCCATTGCAGGCTGTTCAGCAGCTGCTGAATGTTGTCGAGATCGAAGCCGGTGTAGAGGACTTTCTTTTCGTAGCCCTTCGCGGTCTTCTCGAAGTAGAGCAGGTCCGGAGCGACCGCCGCCAGCAGCCCGCCCTTGTACGGCATCACGGACGTGGGAAAGCGCAGGTTCTCGGCGAACGTGCTGCTGCTCTCGTAGTAGCCGTCACCGTTCTTATCTTCGAGCAGCTTGATCTTGCCCGTGGAGATGTCGCCGGTGCCGAGGCCGCCGTTGGGATAGCCGCGCATCTCGGCGACATACATCCGGCCGTCCTCGTCGAAGGCTAGCGCCACCGGATCGACGACTTCCGGTTCGGCGGCGACCAGTTCGACCTTGAAGCCCTTGAGGATGCGGAAGGTGGCCAGTTCTTCGCGCGGCGACAGCGGCCCAGCCGGCGGGTCGCTCGGCTTGTCGGCGGCGGAAAGCAGGACCGCGCCGCCCGTGAGCACCAGCAGCATCAAACCGCGCGCGAGCAATCCGAAACGCGACATGGCCACCCCTTGTATTGGCTTGCTACAGCAGTTTGCGACTGAATGGAGCGGTCCGCACAGCGGACCATACGGTATTCTGTAGGGTCCGCTGTGCGGACTATTCCTCCGTGTGGTCCATCAATCAGCGAACCGCGCCAAACCGTAAACGGTTCGGGTTACTTGGTCAATTCGTGGACCTTGGCGACGATGCGTTCCTCGATGGCGGGCGACCACTTGGTCGGGAACCCGTAATAAATCATGGAGGAATCCGCCTCGTAACCGCCTTCTTTCAAGACCCGCGCCGACGGGATGTAGGCCATCACGTCGTTGGCGTAGGCCGTCACCCAGACTGGCGGGCCGCCGCTCAGTTCCTTCTTCAGCCGCAGGGCGTAATCGACCACCACTTCGCCGCCCAGCCCGATCCACAGCAGGTCGTTGCCCAGCCGCCAGACCTGCACCGGGTAGTGGGGATAATGATCGTCGAGCTTGCCCTTGGTTTCCAGCGTTTTCAGCAGGCGCGTCGCGCGGTTGCGCAGCGCCAGGTTCTTGCTCAGGGTATCGGCCGTCAGCTGGTCCTTCGAGGGCAGTTCGCCCAACGGCAGCGTCACCGACGCCAGTTTCGCCTTGAAGGGACCGCGCACCGGCGACATCGGCTTGCGCAGCACATCGCCGACGGCTTCCGCCAGCCCCCGGCCGTGCGTCTGGGCATGTTCCACCTGGCCGCGCGGCTGCGGGTTGGCGTCGCCCGCGCAGCCGGCCCAGAACAGGGCGACCGCGCCCGGATGCTTCGCCTCCAGGTCGGCCTGGGCGAAGCCCGCGTAGTCGCCGCACCACTGGTAAAAGTTCAGCGTGGTGTTATGGCAAGCGTAGCCGAAGACCACCGCCCGCAGCTTGCCCTCGGGCGTTTCGACCTTCAGCACCGGGACATCGTGATCCACGGGACCGGCCGGATCGCGCAGATTGATGACGCCCTTCGGCGATGCCTCGCGCCGGTTCATCGCGAAACGAATGGTGCCCTTGCCGTGCGCCAGCCGCGCGGGCCGCAGGTCCTTCAGGGCCGCCTCGACGACCTCCACCATCCAGCGGTGCAGTTGCTCGGTGTAGGCTTCGATCTTCTTCGCGTGCTCCGGCCCCATCGGGTACATGTCGGCCAGGTTCTCGCGCAGCACCGGCCCGCAGTGGGTGTGCGAACTGGTGAGCATCAGGCGCTCGCGCGGCAGCCCGGTGCGTTTGCGCACCTCCTCGGCCACCGGCTCCGCCAGACTGCGCGGGAAGCCGATCAGGTCGCTGGTCAGCAGGACCAGCTTGCCCCCGGCGGCGTCTTCGAGGGCCACCGCCTTGAGGAACAGGTCGTGCGTCTTGCCCTCGGCCGGCTTGGTCCGGGAGGCGTAGCCGGCCATCCACAACGGCTCCGACGGTGTGACGACCTTCACCGCCACGCCGGCCTTGAGGGCGGACTCGTCGGCCGCGCGGACCGGCAGCAGGGCCAGCAGCGTCAAGCACAGAGCGATGCCTGTCGCAAGGCAGCGGGACATGGCAGGACTCCCGAAAATGGTTCGAGGTCGGTTGGCAACGCGGACGGAAAGGTAAACCCCCGTCCGGGCACGGAGTCGCAGGGAGAGTCCATCCAGGCCGGTCAGTGCCGCCGATTGGATGGGGGGCATCTACCGACTACCCTCCGTGCCAAGAAAAATCCGGCTGGCACCGAGCCTCAAAAACCCCAATGTTTTGCCACTGCGCGCCAAAATGCGTTTCCCGCCAGACTCCCCTTGAACCGCCGCACCTCGATTTGGCAGGATGGCGGCTGCGGAGCGCCCGGGGCTGCCCGTGATGCGCCGCTCGCGGCTTCGCCGGGCGCGCTTCCCTCGGGCCGCGCCACCCGCCAGCTGGCATCCGCCTCCGTCCGTGCTACAATTCGCTGGTTCCACGACTCCACCCCGGAGTTCGCCCGTGACGGCCGTCTCCCAGCCAACCACCGTGCCCTCGCAACCCCGGTTGCTCGACCGGGTCCGGTAGGCCTTGCGCGTCCGGCATTACAGCCTGCGCACCGAGGAAGCCTACGTCGCCTGGATCAGACGCTACATCTACTTTCACCACATTCGCCACCCGGACGCGATGGGCGCGGCGGAGATCAACGCCTTCCTGACCGACCTCGCCGTCAACGGCCGGGTCGCCGCCTACACCCAGTCCCAGGCCCTGTGCGCCTTGCTGTTCCTGTACACCACCGTGCTCGAACGGCCCTTCGGCGAGCTGGGCGATGTCATCCGGGCGCGCCGGCCCAAACGCTTACCGGTGGTGCTGACTCGGCCGGAAGTGCTCCGCGTCCTGGAGCACCTGACCGACACGTATCGCCTGATCGGCCGGTTGCTCTACGGCAGCGGCCTGCGCCTGATTGAAGGCTTGCGGCTGCGGGTCCAGGACGTGGATTTCGGCCGCCACGAAATCACCGTGCGCCAGGGCAAGGGCGACAAGGACCGTCGGACCATGCTGCCCAGCTGTATTGCAGCCGACCTACAGGCGCACATCGAACGGGTCCGCGCGCTGCACCAGCGCGACCTGGCCGAGGGGTACGGCCGGGTCTACCTGCCGCACGCGCTGGAGCGCAAGCTGCCGCACGCGGCTGCCGAGTTCGGCTGGCAGTACGTGTTTCCAGCTGCCCGGCGCTCGCGCGACCCGCGTTCGGGCGCGGTGCGACGCCACCACGCCCACGAAGCGGCCATTTCGCGCGCCCTCACCGACGCCGTCCGCCGCTCCGGTATCCGCAAGCGGGCGACCAGTCATTCCTTCCGGCACAGTTTTGCGACGCACCTACTGGAAGCCGGCCACGACATTCGGACGGTGCAAGAACTACTCGGCCACGAAGACGTAAGTACCACGATGATCTACTGCCACGTACTGAACAAGGGCGGCCTGGGAGTGCCCAGCCCCCTGGACGGGTTCTGAGCTGCGCAAGTATCATTATGGTGTTATTTTGCGCGGATTTTGCAGACGTTATGATTGTAATAATTTAACATCAATAGACTTGTGTTAATTCTCGCCGGCTGGGAGCAAAGAGTGTTATTTTGCGCCGGCGCAAGATAAACACATGTTAGGCGTTAAATACAACCGAGGCTCAACGATTGGACGCATGGGACCGACTCCGAGCGCTATTTGACACCGATGATGGCGGGTTGTATGACATCCGATTAACGGGCCTTGGTGAAGCAAGTTTGGTAGCAGCATTTGAGTTCATTCGATCCCGCTCAAAGGTTACGCCGGATGCATTGTTTTGGCACACGACCTTGCAAAAGGACGAGCGAGTGGCTGACCACCCAGATGCGCCTCGGCTTGTGGCTCAGGGCATAGCCGAACCATTTCATGTGCTCGCGTCTAGTCTTGAGTTCGCCGGCGCCATCATCCCGGATTTGGGTGTGTTCGTTTGGCCGGATGAGTTGACGTTGGACTACCGCATGGGACCAGAGTGGGATCGACCGCAACTCATCGCGTTATTTGAATTGCTACGGCAATTGGTCGCCGTCTCAGATGGCGGAGTCGGATTGGGCCGGCACGTTCTGCCGCAGGTGGACGCCGAATTTGTGCGCGAGTGGCGGGCATACTGTCAGGTATGCGGCGAAAACGCCTAACCAACCGTTGCACCTGACGCGGCGGCATTACGGTTCTTCAGAGTTCAACGTCTCACCAGCCGCCGCGCAGGTGAACGGTAGCGTTCGGCCAAGAGAGGCTTCCCGTGGGGTTCAGGTTCCGGGGCTTCTTCTCGGACGCCGATGAAGCCGCGATGGCTGCGGCGGTAAGCCGCTGGCCGTTCTGCACGGCCAAGCCCGTCGTCGATCCGTTCCGCGGCTTCGGCCTGCGTGCCCCGGACCCCGACCGAGAGGCCGACTCCGACGAGGAGTACGAGCGACTGCTGGAGTTGCCGTTCGCGGTGGAGCGGGGCTTGGCGGAGTTCAGCCTGGGGTTCCCGGACGCGACGTTCGTGTTCATCGACGCCGATTGCGTCGGCGGCACCTGCGTGTATACCGGGTTCGTGGTACGAGCCGGTGCGGTCCACCTGAGCGTAGCGGACGTGCAGCCGGGGTCGGAGCCGTTGCAGCGACTCCTTCAGCCGCTCGGTGTGCAGCTACGGTCCGGCTACTTCGCGCCGTTCACACGCGGGTACTGGTAGGCGGCCGAACCAGGCGCTGCAGCAGACGGCGGGGGCATGTAGGTTTTCCAGGGTCACAGCTCACTCGGCCCCCGCCGCTGTTGAGCTTGGTCGTTCGGCGGCGGAAGCGGAGTCGCGGATGGACCCATACCGGCAGCTCGCGGCGGGTCCCAGGACGGGGTCGCCGCGCCGGTTCGTGGCCCCCCGGTCCTGGGGCCTCCCGTCCCCGGCCCGCTCCGCCGGGGGGCACGGCTCAGCGCGTTCAGGGGCGACCGGCGGTGACGGCCGAACCACCGCGTTCAGCTGCCTCCTCTAGCCCGCATTTCTCACCAGAATAAGGAACCGGCTTGCTTCCGGAGCGTCAAGTGATTGTAGCCGCAGTCACTTGCGTTTCCTGGAAGGAGCAAGCCGGTCATGACACAGTGTAGCAGCCCGCCGTTGACTTTTCACG
>JAEUIF010000471.1 GCA_016795185.1 Planctomycetia bacterium
AGCCGAACGAGGAGTTCTACTTCACGGAAGGCGACGATCGCGCTCGCCTGGCCCGGTTGCGCCAGGGACCGCACTCCATTGAGTTTCGCTATACGGACCAAGGCGTGCTGCGCGAAATCACCGACTCGCGCGGCCGGCGCATTCGCATCAGCGCCGATGCCGCCGGCCGCATCCTGGCACTGACGCTGGACGCCAACCCCGCCCAGCCGCTGCTGACCTACGAGTACGACCGCGCCGGCAACCTGGTCCGCGCCACGGACGTCTTCCGCACCACGCTGAGCTTCGCCTACGATGCCGCCAATCGCATGACGCGGCGCACCGACCGGCGCGGCTATTCGTTCCACTTCGAGTACGACGAACTGGGTCGCTGTATCCACTCGCGCGGCGACGACGGCTTCCTGGAAGTGTTCCTCGACTACCAGCCCGATAGTCGGGTGACGCTGGTGCGCCGCGGCGATGGCGGCCAGTGGGTTTACCACTACGACGACCGCCGCTGCATCACGCAGATTACGGATCCCTACGGCAACGCCACGCAATTCATCCAGGACGATCTCGGCCGCACGGTCCAGGAGATCGACCCGAACGGCAACGTCACCACGCTGCACTACAACGAAGCGGGCCAGCACGATTACCGCATCGATCCGAATGGCCATGTGCTGCCGACCCGCGCCGACAATCCCACGCCGCCCGACCCACTCGCTTACAAGCTGCCGCCAACGCCGCTGCAATGGGACTTCGGCAAGCTGGTCGCCGCCGAGGACGTGAAGCCGCCGACGGCGAACGACCCGCTGCTGGGTCTATTTCCCGCGCCCGTGGTCAACACGGTGCTGGGCAAGACCACCACCTACGATGCCGCCGCGACCGCCGACACCGTGGGCACGCCCCAAGCCGTGGTCGCCGACGACCGCGGCCAGTCGCTCGAAGAGACCGGACCGCGCTTCACCGAGCGCTGGAAGTACGACCCCAATGCCAACCTGATCGAGCACCAGGACCGCGACGGTTCGGTGTATCGCAACACCTACAAGTCCTGGAACGCGCTGGCGGAAGCCATCGACCCGCTCGGGCGCGTCACCGCGTTCGACTACAGCGTGCAAGGACAGCCGTCGAAGGTCACGGATGCCGGCGGCACGGTCGTCGAGTACGCATACGACTGGAACGAGAAACTCGTCGAGATTCGCCAGCAGGGTCAGGTGCGCGAGCGCTACCGGCGCGACAAGGCCGGCAACATCGTCGAAAAGACCGACGCCCAGGGCCGTGTCCTGGCTGCCTGGGAGTACGGCGCGGGCAATCTCGAAAAGACGCGCACCCTGGGCAACGGCGAAAAGCACGCCTTCGAGTACGACGCGCGGGGCCGCGTGACCAGCGCCAGCGCTCCCACGGGCACCGCTACCTTCGCTTATGACGGTCTGGGCCGGTTGCTCCTGGACCTGCGCGACGGCGTGGGTGTGGCCCACGAATTCGACCTGGGGCAACTCGTCGGCACCACCTACTTTGATAAGTTCCGGGTCAGTTACGCCACGCAAGACAACGGCGACGTAGTGGTTCGCGATCCCACCGGCGCGGCGCATCGTTTTCAGCGCGGCGTGACGGGGTTGCTCGTCAAGTCGCTGGCCAACGGCACGCGCGAACTGTCCCAGTTCGACCCGAAGGGCCGCTGCCGGCGCAAGGCCGTGCTGCGTTCGGGACAAAGTTCCGCCTGGATGCGCAGTTACACTTACTCGGCGGCCGGCGACCTGCTGGCAATCAGCGATACGCAGGAAGGCGTGACGCAATACCGCTACGACGCGACCCATCGGCTGACCGAGGAACTCGGCGGCAGCAAGCCGCGCCCCTATCAGTTCGATGCCGCCGGCAACCTGAACCTGCAACCGGGCCTGAACGACGTCTCGCTCGATGCCGGCAATCGCCTGCGCACCGCCAACGGCGACCGCTTCACCTACAACGACCGCGATCACCTCGCCACCCGCGAAGGCGCTGCCGGCAAGACGCGCTACGAGTACGACTCGCTCGACCGACTGGTGAAGTG
>JAEUIF010000476.1 GCA_016795185.1 Planctomycetia bacterium
CGTGAAAAGTCAACGGCGGGCTGCTACACTGTGTCATGACCGGCTTGCTCCTTCCAGGAAACGCAAGTGACTGCGGCTACAATCACTTGACGCTCCGGAAGCAAGCCGGTTCCTTATTCTGGTGAGAAATGCGGGCTAGAGCATTTTGCAATTGGTTGTAGCAGTCCGCACAGCGGACCCTACTTTTCGACCACGGGCAGCGACGATACGCGTTCGTTCAGGATGCGCTCGAAGACGTACTTGTAAACGTCCTCGACCTTCTCCTGCGGAAACAGCGCTGCCAGCAGATGCACCCGTCCGGCGTTGCCGATGTGGTGGTGCGCTTCGAGGACTTGCAGCTTGGCTGCTGTGATCGGATCGCGCGGCTGCGTGAAGCGGCCAGCTTCTTCTTGCGTCGCCTGGGCGGCGAGATCGTGCAGGCGGTTGATCTGCCCGCGCGAGATGCCGAAGTCGCGTTGCAGCCGTTCAGCGTGGGCGTCGCGGACCACCTTCCAGTAGCGGGTTACATTGTCGCGGCCCTCGAACGCGGCGCGGTTATGCACGTCCACGATCCAGCGCGACTCGAACAGGAACGTGTTGGCGTCGGTCGGGCCGGCGATGGCGTGCAGCACGCTGCCGTCGGGCAGGCAGAAATAGCTGGCCACGTTACCGCCCTGCTTCTGGCCGTTGACCAGCGCGAAGGTGCCGACCTTGACGTACGCGGAGACGAACTGCTTGTTGATGAAATCGCCGACTTGTTGATTGGCCAGGGCGCCCACACGGAGCGCTTCCGCGTTGTTTCAGGTGAAGCGGCTGTCGTCGAAGTCGCCGGAGACGTTAAGCAGCAACATCAGTTTGCGATTGCTGCGGGCTTGCAGGGCGGCTTCGGCGGCGCTGTCCACGAACTTCACGCTCGTGCCCAGGCATTCGCCCTGGTGCGGCGCGGCCGGCGACTGCGCGAGGATGCGCGGCGCACGGGCGACATTCGTCTGGTGGGCGCGAGCGGCCTGCAAGTCGTCCACGGTCGCCGCCAGTTCCTCCGCCGGATCGAGCGGCGGCGCGACGGCACTCTGCACTTCTTCCACTCCCGGCGGCGACAGCAGCGCCGTTTCCACGTAGCGCGGCTGGCTCATGTGCCAGGCGGCGACCATGATGCCTGTCATGGCCAGCCATAGCAGCGCGCCGACGCCGAACACCACGGGCCAGCGTTCAGCCGCCGTGCGCTTAGCGCCGGGCATGGGTGGCGGGCCCTCGCGCAATCGTTGCGCCCAGTTGTTGAATTCGTAACGAGTCCGCGCCCCCGTGGCGTCGGCTCGCTCCTCGACGAGCGGCACTGCCCGCGACGACTGCACTGCGGGAGTGGCCAGGTCGTCGAGTGCCTGCGTCAGTTCTTCCAGGGTGCCCAGAAATCGTGGATGGGCCGGATGCTGTGGACGTACGGACATGAAGCAGTCCCCCGAACTGGAGGTGCCGAAGGGAGGAGCACTACCGAGTACATCCGTACTTCGTTTGAGGGGACAACGGATTTAACTGTTGGCTGGGGATTTCTCAAAAAAGTTTGCCGCTCGGCGTGGGCTTCTTACCGCGCGCCACCAGCGGCGGCGAACAGGGCCATGAAGAAGGAGATGTAGACGAAGCCGACGATGCCGCCCACGACGATGATGATGACCGGCTCGATGAGGGCGCTGAACTGGCGAATCGCGCCTTGTAGCTGCATCTCGTGGAAGCGGGCCACCTCGTCGAGAATGTCGTCGAGCGTACCGGCCTGCTCGCCGACCGCGACCATGCGCGAGAGCATGGGCATGAAGGCGTCGCGCACGTCGAGCGGGTCGGCCAGGCGCGAACCGCGGAGCACGGCCGCGCGCGCATTGGCGATCTGCGCGGCCACGTAGCGGTTGGCCGGCAGTTCCTCCACCGTGCGGAGGGCTTCCACCAGGGTGATGCCGCTGCGAATCAAGGTGCCCAGCGCGTGCGCCACCAGCACCGTCGCGGACAGCCGGAACAGCCGGCCCAGCGGCCAGACGCGCAACATGAGGTGGTCGAGGAAGTAACGCCCCGGCGGCCACAGGTAGACGCAGATCAGGGCGACGATGAAGCCGACGATGCCCAGAAAAATCGGCAACCCGTTCTGCTGCACGAAGTCGGAAAAATCGAGCAGGAACTGCGTCATCGGCGGCAGCCGCCGGCCCAGCGACGACAGGAACGTCTTGAGCTTCGGAATGACGCCGAGGACCATGAACACCGAAACGCCGATGGCGGCGAAGAAGACGATGGTCGGATACATCAGCGCCGTCAGCAAGCTGGTCCGCAGCAGGCGGCGGCGCTCCATCGTGCCGGCGGCGCGGTTGACCACGGATTCGAGGGTGCCCGTTTGCTCGCCGACGCGCACGAGTTGTATGACCAGGTGCGGGAAGCAACGGTGCTCCATCATGGCGTCGGCCAGGCCCGAACCCTGCTGAATGCGCAGCGCGGTTTGCCGCCAGATGCGGCGCATCGAAGGGCGCGACGCCTGCTCGGCCATGGTCTTCAGCGATTCGAGCAGCGTCAGACCGCTGCGCAGCATGACGCCGAGTTGTTGCAAGGAGATTTCCACGTCGATGGAGCGCGGCGGCAACCAGTAGCCCGGATTGAGCCGTTCGAGCAGGGTCGCGGTTTCGGCGTCGCTGGCGTCCGCCTGGCGCACTTCCAGCACCAGCAAGCCGCGTGCGCGCAGCGTGCTCACCAGCACCTGGGGCGACGGGGCTTCCTGGCGGCCGGATTGCGACCGCCCGCTGGTGTCCCGCGCCGTGAAGACGAAAAGAGGCATGAGATTGACCTGTTATGTTTAGCCGCGAGCCAACGACGAGCGCTGGTCGGCAGCGCTCGCCGGTGGCTCGCGGCTAAACGTAGTTTACCATACCGCCACCGCACCCAGGACTTCACGCACCGAGGTCTGCCCCGCGAACAGCTTCTCCGAGGCATCATCGACCAGCGTGGCGATGCGGGCCTGGCGCATGCGTTCGAGCAGTTCGGTTTCCTCCGCGCCCGCGCCGATTCGCTGTGCCCATTCCTCATTCAAGGTCAGGAGTTCAAACAGCGCCAAACGGCCGCCATAGCCCCGGTTTGCACAGTAGATGCAGCCGGCCGGTTCGTAGACCGTCTGGCCGGCGCAGCTGGGTCGCCCCAGGGCCTGGGCTTCCGGTTCGGTCAACGGCCTGGGCTTCCGGCAGCGCGGGCAGAGGCGGCGCACCAGGCGCTGGGCCACCGCCAGCCGCAGCGTGGCCGCGATCAGGTAGCGTTCGACGCCCATGTGCGCCAGGCGGGTGATGACACTGACCGCCGAGTTCGTATGCAGCGTGCTGAAGACCAGGTGGCCCGTCAGCGAAGCCTTGATGGCCACGTCCGCCGTTTCCAGGTCGCGGATTTCACCAATCATCACCACGTCCGGATCGTGACGCAGCACGCTGCGCAGCGCCTTGCCGAAGGTCACCTTGTCCGCGGAATCCACTTCGACCTGGGCCACACCGCCGATTTCGTACTCGATGGGGTCTTCCACCGTGACCACGTTGAGGTTTTCGCGGCCGATCAGCTTACGGATGGCGGCGTAGAGCGTGGTCGTCTTACCGCTGCCGGTCGGGCCGGTTAACAGGATCATGCCGTGCGGCTTGTCGATGGCGGCCTCGAAGGACTTCAGGTCCGGCTCATTCATACCGAGCTTTTCGAGGGTCAGCGCCTCGGTTTGCAAGGCGAGCAGACGCAGCGTCATGCGCTCGCCGTACTTGGTCGGCAAGGTGGCGGTGCGGATGTCGATGGCTTGCCCGCCGCGACCGAAGGCATGCTTGAAGCCGCCGTCCTGGGGAGCACGCTTCTCGGCGATATCCAGCCCGCTAAGTACCTTGTAGCGGCTGATGAGGCCATTGTGCAGCGCGTTCGGCAACCGGCGATGTTCTTCGAGCACCCCATCCACGCGATAGCGGATGCGCACGCCGTCGCGCTCCGGATCGATGTGAATGTCGGATGCTTGCCGCAAGATGCCGGAATGCAACAACTCGTCGCACAGGCCGACCGTGTCTTCCGGGTCCAGGTCGCTCGCCGACTTGAGATCGACGGAGCGGGTGCGCTGCCCCGTGCCGCCGGCTCCTGCCTGGGGGTCGCCGTACACCCGTTCGATGGAGCGCTTGAGCGAATCCGGTTCGGCGATTTCCAGCCGGATCGGGAAGCTGACCGCGCGCTCGATCGCCTGCATGGTCGCGGTATCGGGCGGGTTAGCGCAGGCGACGTAGACATGCCCGTCCACCAGGGCGAACGGCATGGCCTGCCGGCGGACCGCCAGGCCCGCTGGAATGCGCAACGCCCAGGCTGGATCGACCTTGACCTTGTCGAGATTCAGCATGCCGATGCAATCCGCATCGGGCGGCAATTCGACAAACACCACGCCGAAGCGGAAGACCTTGCCGAGCGTCTTCGACCAGACGACCTTGCCCTTGCGCACCACCGGGCCGCCGGAGGTGCCGAAGGTCAGTTCCAGCACGTCGCCGGGTTCGAGGCCCGGATGGTCCGCCAGTGCGCCGATGCTCAGACCCGCGCCCTGCGGCGTGACGTCGTGCAGCGTGGCGACCTGATCGCGGATGCCGAAGTGAAACGTCGCCGAATGGGCCACCGGCGGAATGACGCGCGGCGTACCGCGCCGTTCGCTGCGGGAACGCGACGAGAGAATGATGGTATCACGGCTCTGCCGGATCGATGGTGCGCCCGGGTTCATCCAAGCTCTCCTCGCCGCTGGCGGCGTCGCACAATTGGCTCAGCGCACTCCCGCTCGCGGCTGCGGTTTCCGCAGCAGCGCCGCGCGGTCGCGCACGATGCCCGGGTTCCGCGCCATGGTCAGCGCCGTGTTTTCCGAAATCAAGTTGCCTACCCAGAGACGGGCCAGGTCCGCTTCCAGTGTTTGCATGCCGACGCCCGTGCCGGTTTCGAGCGATGAATAAATCTGGTTGCTCTTGCCCGTGGCGATCAAGTTCGCAACCGCGCCGGTCACCGTCAGCACCTCGCTGACCGCGACCCGGCCCCGGCGCGTCGTCTGGCCGTTGACGGTCTTGACGGCCGCCGGCCCGTCCGCGACCAGCAGGTGCTGCGCGATGATGGCCTTCAGCACCATCGCCAACTGACGGCGGATGCCAGGCTGCTCGTCCGCCGGAAACACGGACACCAGGCGCTCAATCGCGCCCACGGTGTCGCCCGCGTGGACGGTCGTGAATACCAGGTGGCCGGTTTCCGCGGCGGTGATGGCCGTGCGGATCGTGTTCAGATCGCGAATTTCGCCCACCAGGATCACGTCGGGGTCCTGTCGCAGCGACGCCACCAGGGCGTCGTTGAAACTGCTGGCGTCCGCGCCGATCTGCCGCTGGCTGACCAACGATTGCGCCGGCTTGTGAATGTACTCGATCGGGTCTTCGATCGTAATCATGTGGCAGCGGCGCGACTGATTGACGCGGTCGAGCAGCGTGGCCAGGGTTGTGCTCTTGCCGGCGCCCGTCGGGCCGCAGACGACGACCAGCCCATCGGGCAAATCGCACAGGTGGTAGAGATGATCGGGCAAACCTAGCTCGGACAGGCTGCGAAAGCGTTCTTCGAGCTTACGCAGCGCGACGCCCAGCAGATTCTGGCGGCGAAAGACGTTGAAGCGAAACCGGCTGCCGTCCGGCGCGGTGAGCGCGCCGTCCACGGAGCCGGTGCGTTTCAAGCCGTCGCGGTCGAAGCCGCGCATCAACTCTTCGGCCAGCGCGTCGATGATCTGCGGGGTCATGATGCCGCGCTGCGTCTGCGGCGTCAGGATGCCGTGAATGCGCAGGCAAGGCGGCTGGCCTGGCGCCAGGTGCAAGTCGGACGCATCGTGAGTCACGCAATCGCGAAGCAGTTCGTGGAGGGTCACCGCGCACCGTACCGCTGTCGGCTGAAGAAACGCTGCAAAGCGCCTATCTTATGGGTGAGACTATGTCTCAGCAAAGGATTTCCGCACGGGAGGTGTCTCCGATGTCGATGCGACCGCGATTTTCTAGTGCTGGGGCAAGAGACATCTCGCCTAATTAGGTGGGTTGGGTGCCATGCCCACGGCATTGCGTGGGCATGGAATCCTTGCAGGCGTCCCATGCCCACGCAAAGCCGTGGGCATGGCACCCAGAAAGCCTCACCGTTGAACAACAAGTGCATTGTTATTGCACTAGCGAGCCTGCACGCCCACGGTCTGCATTTGTCGCGCCACGGCCGCCACATGGCGATTCGGATGATCTTTGAATTTCTCGGCCGCGTCGCGCCAGGCGGGCAGGGCGGCCTGGTTCCACGGCATTGGTTTCGACTTGCCGCCCAATACACCAAGTCCCACGAGATCCGCCGCACCCAGCGTAAAGGCCGTGGCAAACGAACGGCCCAGCATCTCCAGGGCTTCGACGGCTGCTGGGCCACTGGATCGGGGTCGGGCCGCATCGAACTTCTCGTACAAGGATTTCAGATCATCGCGGGCCTGGCCCTCGACGCGCAACAGCACCGCGGCGCGGCAGTGGGGATTGTGCCAGTGCTTCAGCAATATCTCCTCACGGATTCGATTGCGTTCCAGCAACTTGAGACCGTCGAGCACTTGCAAACCCAGCAGGGCGGAGGCTTCATCCTCCGCATTCGATAACTCGACGAACGAAGCGACCACCTCCTCGCGCCGCAGGAGCGGTTCGAGCTGCTCGAGCGGAGTTTGCGACAGGGCCATCACCGCTCGCCAGGACAGTCCGGCATGCCACGGATTCTCCAGCGTGGGCCGCGGCTTCCACGCGCGCGCCTCCAAGCACTTCACCAGGCGCTCGACGTTAAACTCCTTCCAGCGCGGCTTTTTCTCCTGCAATTGCATGGCCAATGCCACCACGTCCGGCGATGAACTGAAAAAGGCGTCTTCCAGGTCCGCCACCGACAGCGCATCGGAGAGTCCCGAGTTCGTCATCGTCTGGAGCATCCCGTCGGGCAACCGCTTCATCCCGCCGCCCTTCGCCAGCGGCGCTTTCAGCCACAGGGCCGCCCACGCCGACCAATGCGCGGCGTCGGCCCCTTGGATCCGCTGCTTCAATGCCTGGTACTTGGCCGGCGCAGCGTCGTTCTTCACCCAAGCGGCGTCCTTGGGAACGGGGTGCGTCGATACGCTCAGGAGAATGCCCTCGAAGGCCGCCACACGCCGCGCGTCGTCCTTCCAGGGGGCGTGCGGCACGGTCTTCAGCCAGTGCTCGAACTGCTTGCCGGGAACGGCGTACGCCACCTGGGTCACCGACCGCGCCAGTGCTTCGGGCCGGTCGTTCCTTTCCAGCAACAGAGGAAGGGCCTGATCGACCATGGCCGGCTGAATCTCGAACAACAGGGACCACCATTCAAAATCGGTCGGCGTCAGGGCGGACCGGTTTAGCCTGGGTGGAGTCTCCAGACATTCCTTCTGGCATTGGCGCAATTCGGCGGCGCTCAACGTTGCCAGTGCCGCGCGGGCAGCCTTCTTGCTGGCGAAGTCCGAGGACTTTTCCCCCGCCATTTCCAGCAGTTGGCCGAAAGCCTGGCTGCGCAACTTTTGATCGTTCGATCGGAGCAGTTCGCGCAGCCGTTTGGCCCCTGGTTCGCCGGTCGCTTGGTCGCCGCTCAGCAGCGCCGACGTTGGGGACTGAACTTGCGGCGGCGCGCCGCGCTGACAACCCAACAGGATGGGCGCTGACAGCATCAGCGACAGTCCGACCAAGCGCCGCCAGCAGGACAAGAGAGGTTGCATGACCAGGGCCCTCCAAGGGTGCGAATAGCACAACGGGGGTGCCGCTCCGGCTCGACGATACCGTGGATGGGCGTTATCGGCATGCTATCGCATGGACGGCCAATAGCCGATAACTCGTCGCCGGAACCAAATCCGTGGCATTATCCGATACGGAGCGTATTCCGATCAAGCGCGGCGAACAACGACGGTATGGGCGAATCGGCCTTTTGCTCACTTCTTGCCCAGCAGCAGTACCGCCACGTCGATGACGAACAGCAGGACGATGGCCGCTTCCAGCCAGAGCATGCGGCGCTCGTTGACCTCGGCGTGGAGGACGTTGTAAAGCTGATCGAGTTGCGTCAGGCGCTCGTGTACGCTGGCGCGCCACTGGTCGAGGTGGAAGCGCTCGCGCACGGCCAGGTAGACGCGGGCCAGGTACCAGTCGCCGAGAAACTTCGTGATGTGGCTGACTTCGTCGGCCAGCTTGGTCGCATCCACGCGGAAGCGGCGCAGGGTGCTTAGCATCGAGTTGGAGATGCCGAACAGGTTCAGCGGCCGGCGTTCCAGGTGTTCGTGAGCGCGGTCGAGATACGCATCGAGCATGCGGTCCATCGCGCGGAACTCTTCCAGCTGGAGATTGGCTAGCTCGAAGACGTAGAGCACGCTGTCGGGCGAGCCGTCCAGCTCGACGACGAACGCGGCGTCCCAGTCGGGGACCACCAGGTCGAGCGTGGCGTAGGAGCGTTGCAGACGCAGCACCTCGGCTACCTGCGCGGGGCTAAGCACGGCTGGATTCGTTTCGGTCAGCAGGCCAGCAACTTCGCGTCCGTGCTCGGCCAGCCAGGCGGGCGCGTCGCGCGCGGGGCCGAGGTTGGTGCAGACGAAAGCCGTGTACGCCTCGGGTTCAGGCACCGACGACGGCCGCACGAGCGCGTCCTGCAAATCGCCGCATGCCTGCTCACCCACCTCGAACGCGGCCCGGCCGAGCGGTCGGCCGTCTTCGAGTATGGGGCGATGGAAACGCGCCAGTTCGGACAGGGCACTCACCGTGAAGCTTACGCGAGCGGTGAGCGTGACCACGCCGACTTCGTAGATGCGCATCAGGAGCCGCACGGGCTGGCCGAACAGCCGCCACTCCACCGCCGGCACTAGCGCCAGAGGCTTCACCAGCGGCACGTCGCGCGGATAGTTCTCCGGCACTGCCAGCTCGAACTCCGTCGGTTGCTGGCCGAGGACCGAGCGCACGCGAGCCGGCACGATCTCATTGGCCACGTCGAAGGCGTAGAAAAAAACGACTTCGCCTTGCATCGATTCGGCTCCGGTGGGCTGGCGTCACACGCCGTCAGCGTGCCGCGAGCCGGGCTTCGTCCATGTCCGGACGCGCGACATCGCTAACAATGCGTTTTAGTTTGCCGGACTTCGGATCCGGTGCCAGGTCTGCGTTCACCACCACTTCCAGATCGAGCAGCTCGGTCAACTCGAACTCTTCGAGACCCCGCGCGAGCGCCCGCTCGAGAGGTTCCCGCAGCAACGTTCGGCCCGGCGCAGGCGCGGCCTGCACGACGAAGCGGTTGCGTTCGACCTGACGGACCTGATACAGTCCAACCTCCGGTACACGGTCGAGAATGTCCACGAAGACGTAGGGGTGGACCTGACGATATTGCTCACCGTCCTGAATCCAGACCACCTCGTCGGTGCGGCCCGCGACGCTGGCGATCAGCGGCAAGGGCGAACCGCAGGGGCACGGGGCCGGACTCATGGTCACCACGTCCGTGACCTCATAGCGGATGAACGGCTGCACGGCGTTGTACAGGTTCGTCAGCAGCACTTTCTCGCCGGGCTGACCCGGCGGGACGGGGTGGTGCTGGCGGTCCACGACTTCCAGGATGGCCCAGTCGGCGTTGAGGTGCATCCCGTGGCCTTGCGGACAGCCGGCGCTCAGGGCCAAGCATTCGCCCATGCCGTAATTGTCCGTGAGTGCGATGCCGAACGCCTTGCGGATCGCCTCCTGAGCGCCGGTCGGCAAGGGTTCGCTCATGTTCATGATTTGCCGCAGCGCGCCGGGCCGCGCCAGGCGCAGCCGGTCGGCTTGCTCCTCGTGCGAAAGCATTTCCAGAACGTTGGCGTAGGCCAGCAGTACGTGCGGCTGGAAGCGATTCAACTTTTCAACCACCTCGGATAGTGGTTCGATGCGCTTGATCCAGAGCCGCTGGACCAGCACATCGGCGGCGGGCGGCGCGTAGGCCAGCGCGACGGCGCTGGGATAGAAGCCCTGGCCGATGGTTACCGCCGCCAGGCGATTGCGTTGGAACAGCCGTTGCAGAAATTCCAGCGGCGACACGGTCAGCACGCTGCCGCGCAGCATCTGCAAGGCAAACAGCAACTCGGTCATCGAGCGGTCTTGCACGATGACCGCTTTCTGTCCCTGGGTACCTGACGTGTGGCTCACGGCGTAACGGCCGAGATACCACTGCCCCAGACGGGCAGGGTCCTGAATGAAGCGCTCCAGGTCCGCCAACTTCAGTCGTCGATCCGTGACGAAGCGGTCGAAGTGCCGCATCATGTCGGCCTTGGTCACGGTCGGCAGGTCGCGCAGCGCGAAGCGGCGCGGGTCAATGTGCCGCAAGCGCTCGGCGTAGTAGGGCGAGTGCTTTCTGGCGCGTGCCACCAGGGCGCGCAGCCGGCGCTCTTGAATCGCGCGAATGCGTTGCGGCGAGTTCCAGAGCACGGCCCGCTGTTGCAGGCTCTTCCAAAGCAGTGGCAACGTGGACCACACGGCGCGTCCCTCCTGTGAACATCGTGCAACGCCAGCGGACAGCAAAGTCCGTGCCGTCGTCCGGCCTGGCAGCGGAGTTGCTGCCTGCTTCACGACGCCGGATCACCCTGGACAAGCGGGGTGGGCGGGGACATAGTTAAGATACGGAACCTGGGCATACGCGCCCGGCACGGAGGTAGCAGCACATGAGCGAGCCGTTCGCTTTCGATGGAGAGCGCGCCTATCAGCACACCGCTGCGCTCTGCTATCCGCGGCGCGTCGGCACCCGGCTCGAACGGCGCGCGGCGCGCTACATTCTGCGGGCGTTTGCCGCGCTCGGCATGCAATGGCGGCGGGAGCGCTTTCGTGTATCGCACCTGCCGACGGCGCTGGGCAGCCGGGTGGCGTTTGTCCTGTCGGGCACGCTGATTCTCTTGGCGGCGTTGACGGTCGAAGTACATCCTTTGTTGGCGGCCCTCGCTTTCGCCCTGGCTGGCTTCCTCGTGGTCTCGCCCTGGCGCGTCGGCTTCTCCATCGGTGAATCCTGGCCGCCGCTGTTCACTTCGCACAACGTCATCGCCAGTCCCCCCACTCCAGTCAGCGCTGCGCCAGCGCGGGTCATCTTCATGGCCCATTACGACACCAAGTCGCAGTTGATTCCGACCGGAGTCCGCGTGGCCCTGGTGTTCGCGGTGGCGATTCTCAGCAACGGCCTGGCGGTGTACGCGCTGGCCGCAGCGCTCGGTTATCCAGGATTGCTCGGCGATAACTTCACGGACGCAACGGCTATCCTCGCCCAGCTTTGCCTGGCGGTCCTGGTGGCCAACTACAGCGGCAACCGCAGTCCCGGCGCGCTGGACAATGGCTCGGCGGTGGGCACGCTCCTGGAGTTGGCCCGCAGCTGGCAGCCTAAACCCTCCGCGCCGCTGGACGTGCTCTGGGTAGCGAGCGGCTCCGAGGAAACCGGGCTGAACGGCGCCCGCTGCTTCCTCGCGCGGCATGGCCACCTCTGGAAAGAGAAACCGACGTTGCTCATCAATCTCGAAAGCGTCGGCGCGGGGCCACGGCTTTATTTGGCGGGAGAGTCCGCAGCGCTGAAACTGGCGCAGGCCACCGCCGACGCACTGGGCATGCCGCACCACCGGCTGCGCGTCGTCGGAGCCGGCATGGACCACGAACCGTTCGCGGCGCGCAACCTGCCCTCGGTGACGATTCTGGGGGATGTGGTGCGCGCGTCGTGGGCCATGCACACCACGCGCGACAACCTCGAGTTGATCGAACGGCCGCCGATGGAACGTGCCGCCCGGCTGGCGGCCCATCTCGCCTGGAACTGGGCCGACTTGCATCGGCCACCCACAGTCCCGGCCCACGAGGAGCCGGTGCTGCCTTCGGTGTTTCCGGCGATTCCGTAGCGCGCTTCAACAAAGCGGAACGGACGTTAGCCCGCCGCGCTGGTGAAAGTGGATGACATACCATGCTCCATCGCAGGCTGGGTGCTTCTGCCAGGATGGCAGGAGTACCCTGTCCGCCAAGCTCCCCCTGGCGGACAGGGGGTTTTTGCTGGGGTTTTATACCCTGTCCGCCAAAATGAGCGACCGCAGCGAACTGACCTTGAACCCTCGCACCCCGCTTTGGCAGCATGGAGCAGCGACCGCGCGCTGGTCATCCCACTCACCCAACACCGGGCGCGGTCGATGGAGCTAGAGGTCGCTCGCTGCTGCACTGGCGAGGGTCGGGTCTTGCTCGCCAGCGCGACAGGCTAACGACCTAACTCACCTCCCGGGGCCGCTCGGTGAGCTATGAATCCCAGAAACCCTACATGCGGCCCCGGTCAGGTGCAGCACCAGGTTCGTCATTGCTCTACGGCATCACGCCTCGGTCGATTGGGTGAACGGTGCTTTGAATTCTTCGTATACCTTCCAGTCAGGATCGGAGCCCGCATGAAGCTCGACGGGTAGCGCTCGCCCTTTAATAGCGTCGTTAAACCGGCGTGCAAGAAGCTGGGGATCGCGACAGTAGAAGTACAATTCTCGGTAGCCGTTCCCAGTCGAAATTATCGCCAGTAATCCTTCACCGTCAGACTCCAGTGGCGTCTTAATCATGTTCTGGAGGGCGACTGCCTGTTCATACTCTATTCTTGACGGCAAGCCGTTTGGCTGGCACTCGGAAAACTCCCATTCGACGATGAACTGAAAGGCAAATCGTTTGCGAGTGCTAATCGGAACGGACTGAAGATATCCACAGAGACGGACCGCGCCATCTTCCTCGACTTGGCCGATCGCGAAAAGTCCGTCGTCGGTCATGGTTCTTCTCGGTTGTTTGCTAACAACTGCGTTGACCCCTGGGACGGTCAAGCACCACGCTCCGTCAGCCGTCTTCCGGCCACCCGGCAAGGTTGGAACAGGTCTCACGCGAAATCCCTGACGGCGGCATCTCACCGAACTGCTCATGGTAAAAATGCCACGAGACATAGCACATCGGCTCGCAATCGGCGTCCACAACCGCCAAATCAGGGTTATCTCGAACGGCCTCGTAATAGCGCCGACCGATGGCGACGATGAATCCACGGCAATACAGGAAGCCGTCGTCCGATCCGTCTGTCCGGGCGTGGATGTCGGCCCGGTCAATTTCGTAGAGCTTCCGTTCCAAGATACGGTCGAAAGCGAGCAACTCTTCCGCCGCTAAGTCGGCGAGTTGCTTCGTGAGAGCTGCGATGAAGGACCGGAGCGGCTCATCCAGGGAATAGGCGTGCTTCTCAGCGTCGCGACCTTCGACGAGTGCTTGGCGGGCCTCGATGTGACCACCAGCTGAGTTCCAAGCAGCTTCGATCATCGACCAAAAGCGGTTCTCGTCCATCGCGTCCTCGGTCGCGTTTTGACGGCCAATGTTCGCACAGACAATTCGACCCTCGCTGGCGCTGGGCTCACTTACGCCGTGCGGCCAAGAATCTTGCGCAGCAGCGCGCCCAGTTCCCCCGTGCCGACCACAACGACTGGTGGGGCAGCCTGCGCTGCCACCGCAGGCTCAACGTCACTGACCGCTGTAGCCCATTCGGCTGCTGGCTCGGCCTCACTGACGGGTTCGGGCCATTCCGCCGAACTGACCTCGGGAATAGGTTCCGGCGAGGATGCCAGTTCGGGCCAGGCCGGCGGCGCTTCCACGGGCAGGGGCGGCGGGGCCGGCGGCAATGGAGGTGGAGCCGGGGGCAGGGGCGGAGGCGAGACCGCGATGGGCGGCAGGGGAGGCGGCACGGGCAAGGGCGCGGGTTTCGGTGCGGGCGGCGGCGCGAGTTCGGGCACCGAGTCGAGCGGCACCCATTTGGGGGTGCCGGCGCGGAGCACCAGCGCATTGGTGGCAAGTGTGCCGCTGGCAGCCAGCTGGCGGATCTCCGCCGTGGACACGGGACCGACCTTCTTGCCGTCCTTCACGTAGAACCAGCCATCCGGGTTGGCTGGCGGCGCGGCCACCACCGGCGATTTCGGCGGCGCGGTGACAACCGGCGGTTTCGGCGGTACGGGTGCGGGCGACGAACCAAAGAGGCCGGCGAATTCCGCCACCGTGTTGGCAGCGGACCATTTCTGCGTGCCTTCCTTCAACACCATGTCCGCGGGCCGAATCGTGCCCGCGCCGATCAACTTTTGCATCGCCTGGCGCGACAGCGGGCCGATCTTTTTGCGGTCCTGAACGCAATACCATTCGTCGTCGAAGCCCGGATCGGCGGCCGGCGGCGGTGCGGCGACTGGCAGCAAACCCGGCACCGCGCTGGCTGGCCCCCACTTTTGCGTGCCCATTTGCAGGACCATGTCTCCGGGCACCAGCTGCCCCGAGCCGAACAGCCCGCGCAATGCTTGCAACGAAATCGGTCCCACCTTCTGGCGGTTCTTGGCGTACAGCCACTGGCTGGCAGGGTCGGGACCGGCGACGGGCGCTTCACGGATAATGAAGCCGCAGTCCCGGCAGTAGATGGTGTCTTTTGGATCGGTCGCCGACTCGTGGATGGCTTTGCAGTTGGGGCAAGGTAGCCGGATCATGGTCGTCCCGGATGCGAGTTACCAGTCGTCCGCCGCGATACAGATGCGCTCATTCTGCATTCCAGGGCGACACAGGTAAAGAAAATTGCAGCGTGCCGCGCGAGAACCGCCCCTCCAACGAAAAAATCCCACAGCGCAGCCCGATAGTCGGGTCGCGCCGTGGGATGGAGCTTCAGGCGAAGCCGCGAACAGCCGTCGAATCAGTTGTTGCTGAACAGCGGCGACGCTTTCTGTTCTTCCAGCACGGTGCCGTTGGCATCGACCAACCGGAAACGGCCCACGGAGTAGAGCCGCAACTGCCGCAAGAAGGTTTCCCGAGCCTGCGCTTCGGGGCCCTTGCAGACCGTTATCCAGTTCTGCCCGCCCAAACCGGCCTTCTGGACCTGGAATTCGGGGGTCATGGCTGCTTCTCCCTGTACCTCGTGGAACCTGTTCCGCGCAAAGACGCCAAAGTAATCATAGCTAATATAGCAAGGAGTGTGCCAGAGATGTTGGAATTGTGAGTTTCAGACGTAAACCATCGTTGTATAAAACTTTGAAGAAATCGAGCGATTCGGCACTTGGGATTCCTGATGCACAGCCCTGTGCATTCTCGATGCGTTCCGCCCAAAACTGCTGCACCTCGGTTCGCCAAAGCGCTGTGCGTCGAACCCAATCGACTGACAAACTCGCCCGGTGGGCTCCGGTTTTGGGCAACGCGCTGCAACGATGGCGACTGCGGTACAACCTTATCGGATGTGGCCAGCCGCAACGTGAAGGCGATCGCGAAAACCACCTCGCCGTGGACCGAGGAGCGGCGCGCGGCAGCCAGATAACCGAACGGCTCCGAAAGGTAAAGCTCGTCTTGCCGATCCGCAAGCGTCACTTCGCGGCCAGGTCGTAACAGACCATTTCGCGGTCATTGCGGAGGTACGCCCGACCGTGGGCCACGGCGGGGTAATTCCAGGTCTTGCCGGTCAAGGCGCGAATCCCGGCCAGCTTGCGAAACGCCTCGGGCTTGGCTTCCACCAGGGCGAACTCACCCGTATCCGACAGAACCAGCAACAGATCGTCGTGCAGCAAGATTTGCCCGTGGCCGAAACGGCCGTCGCGCCAGCGGCGCTCGCCGGTGCGTGGGTCCAGGCAAACCAGGATGCCTTCGTCCAGTCCGTACAGAAAGCCATCGCGCAGCACGGGACTGGTGAACTTGCAGCGCATGTTCTTGTTCTGCCAGACCGTCGCCGTCGACCACTGGCCGCCTTGCTCGGACACCTGGAGCAGCGCGCAGCCGACGCCATACCCGGTCGAGATGAACACCCGATCCCCATCAAGGACGATGGGCTGCGCCACGTTGATGTTGTTCATCGTCTTCCACTCGTGCCGCCAGAGTTCGCGCCCCGTGGCAGGGTCGTGTCCCGCGAGGCCGTCGCCGTCGAAGATCAAGATTTGCCGCTGGCCTTTGAGCGTGGCCAGCTGCGGCGAGCTGTAGCCGGCAGGGTGATCGCCCGCGTGCCAGACGGGCTGGCCCGTGGCGCGATCGAAGGCCAGCACGGCCCGACCGGCGGCTTCCTTGGTCTGCGCGCCGGGATTCACCACGACCAGGCGGTCGAACACCAGCGGCGAGCCGCTCATGGCCCACTGGATGTTGGCGTTGTCCTGGAGCACATTCTTGAACCAGACCTCGGCGCCGGTCGCCAGGTCGAGGCAGGCCAGATGCCCCAGCGCGCCGAGCGAGTAGACCTTGCCGTCGGCGATGGTCGGCGTGGCGCGGGGTCCGGGGCCGCCGAGCGCTTCGGTGAACGCAGCCGGATACGAGTACACCCAGACTTCCTGGCCGGTGGTCGCACGGTAACAGACCACGGCTTCCTGGTCGCGGCGCTGCTCGATGGTGACAGCGGCGTCGCCGACGATCGCCAGCGCGGCGTAACCGCGGCCGACGGGCTGCCGCCAGAGTTCGCGCGGCGGCTGAGCGGTCCAGTCGCGGGAGAGCCGGGGGCCGCGCACGATGCCGTCGCGGTCGCGGTTGCGGTAGGCGGGGAAGTCCGCTTCTTCTTCGGCGCGGACCTCGACCTTGCCGGGTGCGGCCGGATTTTGGAGGCGGTGGGCGTCCAGCACATCATCGGGCGCGGGTTGCCAGCGCCACTGCACGACGGGGACGAAATCGCCCGAGAAGCTCAATTCGCGCACCGCGCCGCGCGCCGCGCCGACCACCACCAGAACCAGGCCCAACCGCACGAACCAGAGCGACCAGGGCAGGAAGAGAAACCACAGCGACAGCAGTGCAGCGGACATGAAGGCGACCGCCACCAGGCCGAAGTTCCGGGTGCCGAGGTCGAAATCGGGCGAGGAATAGAACAGCAGCGCGGCGACAACCGCGACCGCGCCGCCGAGCACCAGCAGCGGAAAACCCAGTCTCCAGGAGAATCGCCGTTGTGCCGTGAGTGCATCGCCAGACATGAGGTTCACCGTCCTGGTTCGAGAAGCGCGTATCGCGGTCGTCGTCGGGCTTCGGGTTATCATACACGACCTACCAGTGTTGCAGCGCGGAAGTGCCAATCCCAAAAAGAATTGAGTTAATCGGTGTCCGGTCGGCCGTTCCGTGCTAAACTACAGGACTGCCGGTGACCTCGCCTTCCCTCCCTGGTTGGTCGCTGATGGCTGTTACCACCACTCCCACGCTGGTCGATGCCTTGCGCCAGAGCCAGTTGCTCGATCCGAAGCAGCAGGACGAGGTCACGCGCATCCT
>JAEUIF010000478.1 GCA_016795185.1 Planctomycetia bacterium
CGTGAAAAGTCAACGGCGGGCTGCTACACTGTGTCATGACCGGCTTGCTCCTTCCAGGAAACGCAAGTGACTGCGGCTACAATCACTTGACGCTCCGGAAGCAAGCCGGTTCCTTATTCTGGTGAGAAATGCGGGCTAACGCGGGTTCCACACTGCCCGGTGGCCCAGGCACTCCGGGGAGCACCCCTTCCAACGCCGGGGGGCCAGCAGGTCTGGCGAACCCGGGGGTTGGTGGCAATGGTGGGGATGGTGGGCCAGCTCTTTACAGTAACCTCCAGGACGGCTCCTCGGGGCAAAGCGGAATTGCCGGCACGGCCGGTTTGAACACCCCAGTCCGTCAAGACTTGATTTCCGGTGGTGGCGGTGGCGGTGGCGGTAGTGGTGGTGGCGGCGGCGGTGGCGGTAGCGGCGGTGCCGGTGGTGGTGGTGGCGGCGCCGGCGGTCTCGGCACTGACATCGGTCCTACTGGGTTGCCCATCTTTGTTGATGGCGGGGACGGCGGGGATGGCGGCAGAGGTGGCAATGGCGGGGACGGCGGTGGGGGCGCGTCCGGCGGCGCTGGAGGTGGCGGCGGCGGCGCCTTCCAAATCCGGGTGGATGGCGTCCTTAAGATCGGCGCCAATTCCGTCCTCAGCGTTCAGGGCGGCGACGGCGAGGTCCGCGACCCCAATGCGTTCGGGCGGGGCGAAAAACCCGATCGATTTGGCAATCTGCCCGCAGGCATGGAAGGGCAACTGGGTAGTGCTGGCACTAGCGGCCCCGGTTCCGCGCCCACCGTCGGCGGCGACGGCGGTGCCGGTGCCCGCGGCGGCAGCGGCGGCGACGGCGGTTCCGGCGGCTCGGGTGGCGGAGGCGCGGGGGGCACGATCTGGCTCCAGGCCCCAACCATCGAGTTCGGAGCGAACGTCACCCTCAACATTCGCGGCGGCTCCTTCAATGTCACCAACGGTGTGGCCGGCGGCGAGGGCCGGTTGATTGTCAACGCCAGTACCATCAGTGGTCAGCCCACGGTGAAGCATAACGGCGCGGACTTCACGCTGGAGGAGATCGCGCCGCCCACCATCACCAGCGTCAACAGCGCCACCTTTACCGCAGGTCTGTCGGGCGGCTTCATCATCAAGACCACGGGGCTGCCCCTCCCCGGCATCTCCTTGGAGGACGGCACGCTGCCGGATGGCATCGTGTTCCAGGACAACGGCGACGGCACGGCCTTCCTGGCCGGCACGCCCACCAGCGGCGGTACGTTCGAGTTGACCTTCAAGGCCGCCAACGACAAGGGCTCAGTCACGCAGGTCTTCACGCTGACAGTCAAGCAAGCGCCTGCCTTCACCAGCGTCAACAGCAGCACCTTCGAGATTGGGGTGTTCAGCAGCTTTGACATCACCACCGTGGGCTTCCCCGATCCCGCGATCAGCAAACTGGGGACGCTGCCCAACGGCATCACGTTCACCGACAAAGGCGGCGGTAAGGCAACACTGGAGGGTACGCCCACCGAGAGCGGCAGCTTCAACCTGGGCTTCGTGGCCAGCAACGGCGTGGAACCGACGGCCTCGCAGGGGTTCACCCTCACGGTCAGTAGGCCGCCGGCCATCACCAGCGACGACAGCACCACCTTTATCGTCGGCAGTGCGGGCAGTTTCCTGGTCACCACGACCGGCTTCCCATTGGCCGTGCTCAACCAGTCGGGCACGCTGCCCGCCGGCGTCAGCTTCACCGACAACGGCAATGGCACCGCCACGCTGGCTGGCACACCCACCGAGAACGGCGTCTTTAGCATTTCCTTCGGAGCCGCCAACGGTGTGGCTCCCGGGGCCACGCAGACCTTCACGCTGACGGTCAATCAATCGCCCGCCTTCACCAGCGGCGCCAGCGCTGCATTCACGGTCGGCAGTCCAGGCAGCTTCCGCATCACCACCAGCGGCTTACCCGAGGTCAGCAGTATCGTGTTGACGGATGGCTCGCTGCCCGACGGTATCACGTTGACCTACCACGACGACGGCACCGCCACGCTGGCCGGCACGCCTGAAGCGGGCAGCGGTGGCGTTTACAACCTGAAGTTCACTGCCAGCAACGGCGTCACGCCCGCCGCCGTGCAGAGCTTCACTCTGACGATCAATCAGCCGCCCGCCATCACCAGCGGCAACGCGGCTAACTTCATGGTTGGCGCGGCCGGCAGTTTCCTGGTTACCACCACGGGCTTCCCCGCTGCCGCCACGATCAGCCTTGCGGGCCTGCCGGCCGGGCTCACCCTGACGAACCACGGCGATGGCACGGCGACACTGGCGGGCACGCCCGCGCCGGGCACGAGCGGCGTCTACAACCTGCAAATGGTCGCCAGCAACGACATCGACCCCGACGCGGTCCAGTCCTTCACCCTGACCGTCAACGCCGCCAGCGCCGGCAGCCAGGTCCGCTTGCGCTGGCCCACTTCGTTCAAGAACCTGGGCAACCAGCGGTTCCAGGCCGTCTTCACTATCACGAACCTCGGCAAACAGGCCATCAGCGGCCCCATCCAGCTCGCCTGGCCAAGCTTGCCGCCGGGCGTGACCGTGGTCAATTCGACCAGCATCGCCAGCTTGGCGGCCGGTAAGTCCGCCAAGATCACGGTGGACTTTCAG
>JAEUIF010000506.1 GCA_016795185.1 Planctomycetia bacterium
TCTTCATCCAGGGCAGCATCCAGTTGTTGACGCGATACTTCGCCTCGCTCAGATGCTGCGCCACCCCGCGCATATCGGTCTCGATCTGCCGGCGGGCGCGCCGCGCGGAGTCGTAGCCCGTCCAGACGCTGATGCCGAGAAAAACGCCCAGCAGCAGAAGGGACAACGGCAGCAGGAGCTGCAAGCGAATGGTCCAGCGCATGACCGCGCACCGGCAAGGAGCGGAAGGGCAACGACAATCTTCACTTCAACGTAGTGGATAGGCGGCGGTGATGCAATCGAATCCGTGTCTGCCTGGGAATGCCAGCAGGGCAAGTAGGTCAGGCTTTCCAGCAAGTAGGTCAGGCTTTCCAGCCTGACGTTCCGCAGAGAGTCAGGCTCGAAAGCCTGACCTACGTCGCCAGCTCAGCGCGGCCGCCAGAAGGCTATGGTGATGTGCATCAGGCTCCAGTACGAAAAGCTGGCGGCGTCCAGCATCTCGCTGACCAGGCCAACCCGTTCCCAAACGTAGACGCGCAGGCCAAGCAGCACCAGGATCAGCGCGGCGACGCCAAAGTGCAGCACCGAGAAGCCCAGGGGGGTGCCGCGTAGCCAGGACCAGAGACCAAAGCGCGCTGGCGCGGGGCGCTGGCCCAGTTGCACGCGCAGAAACAGCAGCCAGGCGGCGGCATGGATCAGAATGATGAGATTGAAGACCACCGAACCGACCACGGTCGCCAGCAGCAGGATGGCGCAGATGCCGGCGTAAACCAGCAAGAGAGGCCGGTGCGCGGTGACGATCCCCGCCGGGTCGCCGTACAGCCGGCAGCCCAGTCGTAACGCCCGGAAGCCCGTCGCCAGGCTGGCGAGCAGCAACACGGTCAGCGCGCCGAGCAAACAACCTTGCATCCAGGGCGACTCGACGGCGATCTTGCCCTTCAGAAAACCGTGCAGCAGGTAGCCGGCGGTGAGCAGCGTCGTCAAGCCCAGTGAAGCGGCCCGGCAGAGCACGGCAAGAAAAGCCTGGCCTTCGGGAGATGCGGGCGGCGCGTCGCCGTAAGCCTGGTAGAGCATGGTCTGGTCGCGGACTTCGTGCAGCAGGAAGTAGCCGTAGAGGAACAGGAAGACGAACGAATTGTGCGAAGCCCCCGAAAGGCCGCAGACCACGCACAGCGCCGCGCCCAGGAGTACGAGCCCCAGCAACCGGCCCACCGCCCCCGCCGAGCGAACGCGCGGCGAGGTAAGCAGGAACAACCAGCCGATCCAGAAATGCGCCAGGCCGATGGCGCGCGTCATCACGGAAGCGGGGTTCTCGACGAAGCGCCGCGGCGGACAGACGACGTACTTTTCCACCGCATAGATCACGCAACCGACGCCCACCGCCAGCAACGCCAGCGCGACCGCGCGCTGAAACTGCCGCACCGTGGTGCTGGCCAGCGCGCCCTGTTCGAGAGAGTCCGTCGCGATTGCGGACAAAGTGAGGCTCCTTCCGCGAGCGGCGGGAAGCAAGCTCCCGCGCGGTGGAGGGTTATACGGAAGTGTCGGCAGTGAATAAAGTGCGGTTGGCGTGCGGGGCAGGCTGGTTTGCCCAGGCTGCCTGCCTTATCGTCGCCGCAGTTCCACGATGATACCGCCCAGGTTCAGCCAGGCGTGGACGCGCGAGAAGCGCAGTTCCTGACCCCAGTCGAAGCCGCATTCGTCGCAGACTTTTTTCAATTCGGCCCGGTTGTAGGTCCGGCAGTGCCAGGTCTTGCTGCACCACTTGCCGGTCCTATTGTCCTCGGTGGTCAGCAGCAGCAGCTTGCCGCCGGGACGCAGCACACGCGCCAGCGAGAGCAGGCCCGGCCGGGGATCGGGCAGGTGTTCCAGCACCCAACCGCAGACGGCGGCGTCGAAGGCTTCGTCCGGGTAGGGCAGGCGCGTCAGGTCCGCCGATACATGACTGACGCGCTCGCCGAGTCGGTGGCGCGCGCGGCGCAGCATGTTCTGCGACAGGTCGAAGGCGGTGATTTTCGCGTCCGGATCGGCCTCGCGGGCCAGAAAGCGGGAATAGCGGCCGTTGCCGCAGCCGGCGTCGAGGATGCGCTTGCAGCCGCGCACGTCGAAGGCCCGCGCATGAATCAACCGCCCCGCCAGGCTTTCGTGCCCGGTGAACCAGCCGGTGAAGGAGGTTAGCGCGCCGGGCAGCCCGTCGTAGTGATTGCGGATGAAGCCGCGATAGTCGAGAAACGAACGGTCGATGCTGGGTGGTGTCATGGTGTCGTTACGCAGGTGCGCGGCGATTGATCTGGTTCCGATAGGCTACGGCCTGGAACTCTGAATGGCCTGTGAGCGCAGACGAAAGCCGATCGTGGCGTCTACAATGCGTTCGCGCAATCGTTCGACGGTGTCGCGCTTTTCGGCGGGCAGGTCAAGCTCGCGCGCCAAGCGAAGCAAATGCTCCTTGGTGGCGCACTCGCGTTCCAGGATCGCCAGCCCAGCGCCGAAGGCGTCGGCTTGCCGCAAGGAATCGACGATACTATTGGGATGGAAGTCGTGGAGCGGTTCCTTCTTGCTGCTCGCGGATTTCTCGGTCGGCGTGAGTTGAATGCGCAGTTCCCCGTTGCGGAGGGCCGCGAGGTCTTCATCGCTCATGTCGCGCACTGCTTTGGCCATTTCCTTGAGCAGTGCGCTGAGCAGATCGCGCTGATCCATCGTGTCGGACTCCGACTAGAGCTTGGCCAAGAATTCCGTTGCCACCGCCTCGAGCCCATGCACGACCGAGCGATGCGTGCCTGTCGAGTAGTCGGACAGGACCACTGGCATGCCATACTGCGGTGCGTCGGCGAACATGGTCTTGTTCTCCTTGATGTACGCGGAGAACACGGGCACTCCGAGCCGCCGAGTTTGGTCCATGAACGGCCGCACGGCGGCAATCGGCTGCCCGCCGTATTCTTGCACCATCGTGAACACGACGCCGATCAGCACGGGCGCGATGGTGTTGCCGCTCTCACCGCCCAGGGTGGCAAACTCATTATAGTCCGCCACCAGGCGCTGTAAGCTGCTTCTGAGGTAGTCGATGCCCAGGGTGGACAGGTAATCGGGCTTCGCCGGGATCAGGATGCCGTCGCTGGCGACGATGGCCGTCTTC
>JAEUIF010000522.1 GCA_016795185.1 Planctomycetia bacterium
TCCCCTCGCCCCTTGCGGGAGAGGGGTTGGGGGTGAGGGGAATGAACTCATGTCATTCGGGCGGTTCCACCCCTCACCCCCAACCCCTCTCCCGCAAGGGGCGAGGGGCGTCTGAGACTGTTCCTGACTCACTTACCGAAATTGACAGGACTCAGGGCTTCCCCGCGCGCCGCCTTCGCGACCGATTCCGACTGACGCAAAGCACCCCAGACCGCGTCGGGTGTAACGGGCTTCCCCGCCATGCGCCACTGAGCCTGGCCTGCCAGCGGCTCGCTGATGGTCGAATAACCTTCGGGCGTCTGGGCCAGCCAGTGTGGCTTGTCGCCGTCGGGAGGCAGCGAGAGCAGCGTGACCAGGTGTCGCATCGAAGCGGCATCGTACAGCCGGACCAGGCCGTCGAAACTGCCGGCGGCGACGCGCTTGCCGTCGGGCGAGAGCGCCACGGCGTAGACGATCGAACCCACCTGAATGTTCTGCGCGACGGTGCCGGTGTCGGCGTTCCAGAGCTTCACCGTGCGGTCCGCGCCGGCGGACGCCGCTTGCTTGCCGTCCTTGCTGAAGATGACTTCATGCACGGCGATGCCATGCCCGCCTTGCCGACGGACGCGCTCGCCCGTCTTCGGGTTCCACCAGAACAGCTGACTTTCCAGGCCCGACGACACGACCTGCTTGCCGTCCGGGCTGAAGGCCACGGTTAGCACGTCCTGGTCCATGCCGCTGAAGGTCAACAGGCTCTTGCCGCTGACGGCATCCACCAGCTTCACCGTCCGGTCCTTGCTGGCGGAAGCCAGGTTCGCACCGTCCGGGCTGAACGCCACCGCGTAGACGAAATCGGAATGCCCGCCGTGAGTCTGCAAGGGTTTGTAGGTGGCCAGGTCCCAGGTGCGGACGTTCTTGTCGAAGCTGCCCGTCGCCAGCACCTTGCCGTCCGGGCGGAAAGCCACGGAGGAGACTACATCCGTATGGCCGCCCAGTGTCGTCAACAGTTTCCAGTCGGCGACGGCGTATAGCCGTACTTCGCCGCGCGCCGACGGTTGGCCGCCCGCCACCGCCAGCAGGGCACCGTCGGGGCTGAAGCGCAGACAGTTCACCGCGCCGAGGACGTTGGTCAGCGTCTTGAGCGGTTCGGCTTTTTCCAGGTCCCAGACGGTGACCAGGCCATAGCTGCCGGTGGCCAGCAGCTTGCCGTCCGGGCTGAAGGCCAGCGCGGTGACCGGCGACAGCGGCCCGACCTTCAGGGCCAGTTCGAGCTTCTGCGGGTTGCCGGGGCCGAGCAGGTCTTTGGGCGGGACCGCCGCCGTGGGCAGAAGGACATCGAGTTTGCGCACGACCGCTTGCGGTCCAGCAACCTCCGAAGTAACGGTTTCGGGTTTGACACCTTCCTTCGCGCCGGTATCGATCCAGCGGCGAATCAGCGTGATGCTCTCTTCGTGCAGCGGCTTGTCGCCCTGCGGCATACGTTTCTTTTCGTCCTGAATCACGAGCAGCTGATAGAGCGGGCTGTCGGCGCTCTTGCCCGCTTGCAGCACCGCCTGCTTCGCACCCTTCAGCGTTGCGGCGTAGCTGTCGAGCGCCAGACCGCCGGAAACGTCCAGTTCTTTCAGGTACTTCTCCTTGTGGCACACGGTGCAATGCCGGCGAAAGACCGGAAAGACGTCCTGCCAGAAGGTGGGATCGGCGGCGCGGGCAACGTCCGCGCTGACAACCAACAGGATCGAAGCAAATAAGCATCGGTACACGGATATCCCTCACCGATTAGCCGCGAGCCGGAGGCGAGCGCTGCGAAGCC
>JAEUIF010000530.1 GCA_016795185.1 Planctomycetia bacterium
ATCGGTAGGTCCAACGGCCAGTACGAAGGCAAGGTCCAGACGATCAAGAAGGCGCTGAGCTCCATCGATCAGGATGAGGTGCTAATCAAGGGCAGCGTGCAGACGGCGCAGAAGAATGCCAAGGAAGCCGCGAATATCCTTGCCAAGGGCAAGCAGACTCTCGACCTGCTGGTGAGCAAGGTCAAAAAGCTGCGCGACGACCTCGAGTTCTTCAAGATGGACTACGGCAAACACATCAAGGAGTTCGAGAGTTCCTGCGAGAACTGGACCGAGCGCCTGGCCGACGTCTACAAGGATCCGAAGTCGTCGATTCAGGAAAAGGCCAAGTCGCGCGACCGGATCATCAAGCTCGCGACCGAGCTCGGCGACAAGGTGCCGAACTGGCAGAAGGAAGTCGAGCAGTCGACCAAGGAATATCACCAGCGCTGGCAGGAGTGCCCGCGCAAGGTCTGCATGTCGTCGAAGTTCCCGGCCCATGCGGATGTACAGGCACTCTTGCTGGCCTTGCTGGAATTGCAAAAGGCGGGTGCGACCGCCGTGCGTTTGCAGCTGCTGGTCAACCAGCTGGTCGATAAAGCCAAGACCTACGGCGAACAAAAGTAAGCATGCTGGCCCGGCGCGCGGCGGGACGACAGCCCGCCGCGTGCCGGTTCTCCAACTGAATCACTTCTTGCCAATGCAGTAGAGCGACGTGCCGTCGCGGAGATAGATGCGGCCGTTGGCCACGGCGGGCGAAGCGCCGGTGTTGCCGTCGCCGCCGAGTTCGTTTTTCGCCAGCACTTCGAGGTTCGGCCCGGCCTTGATGACATAACTGCGGCCCGGCGTCAGGAACCAGACTCTGCCGTCCGCCGTGGCGATAGGGCTGGCCAGGATCGACAAGCCTTCGAGCCTTTCGGTGAACACCGCTTCACCCGTGGACAGCTTCCAGCAGCGCAGGATGCCGGGCTTTTGCGTGCGGTAGATGTAATCGCCGCAGATGACCGGAGACGAGTACTCGGCAGCCACCTTTTCGGCCACCCATTTCACATGCGACCTGGAAACGTCGCCCTGGCCGCCCACGTCGAGGGCCAACCCTGGCCCGCTCGCGCCGCGGTCGATGTACAGCAGCCCGGAACCGAAAGCCGGCGACGAACCCCAGGCACTGCCAGCGCAACTCCAGATGGTGTCGCCGTTGGCGGGGTTCAGTCCTTCGATCAGGTTCGAGCCGCAGACGATGAGTTGCGACTTCCCCTGGACGTTGAGCAGGACCGGCGTCGAGTTGCAGAACGACGCTTTGGGCCGCTTCTTCTCCCACTTCACCTCGCCGGTCTTCTTGTCGATGCCTTGCAGGTAAGCCCCGCCGCCGTGCTGATCGACCAGCAGGATGACGGTGTCTTCGTAGAGAATCGGGCTGCTGCAAATGCCGGGATTCAGCTTGAACGGGCCGGGCCGTTCCGTGCGCCAGACGATCTTGCCTTCAAAGTCCAGCGCGGCCAGCACCGCCGAGCCGAACCAGCAATAGATGCGTTCGCCGTCGGTGACAGGCGTCGGCACCGCGTAGATGGCATAGCCCATCGGCTCCTGGCCCGGCGGCACCAAGGTGCGCCAGAGTTCCTTGCCATCGCTCGCCTGGAAGCAAAGGACGTGGTGCTCCGGAATGATCTTGGCGTCCTGTTCCTGATTCGATTGCTTCTTCGACGTGGTGACGAAGACGCGGTCGCCCCAGACGACCGGGCTGGAGTTGCCGACGCCGTGGAGCGGCGCTTTCCAGAGCAAGTTGTCCTGGTTCTTGCCGTCCCAGCTTTGCGGCAAGTCCTTGGCGTCGGTGAAGCCGACGCCGGTCGGACCGCGCCAGCCGGGCCAGTTCTCGGCGCGGGCGGTAGTGGACAGCGCGAACAACACAACCCAGCACACGTTGCCGCGGAGCGCGTGGGAGAGCAAGCTCATCGTGATTTTCTCCAATCACATGGGGGCTTTGGGCGAGCGGCGGGGGGGTGGCCCCTGGTGCAATTAGACAAAAGGCGGGGGCCGCCCCCCCCGCGG
>JAEUIF010000598.1 GCA_016795185.1 Planctomycetia bacterium
AGGAAGCGGAACGGGTCTACACCACGGACTTCGGCGAACGCGCCCACACGGGCACCCGGATCGATCTGATTTTTCGCGACAACCCGTTCTCGCAGGAGAGCATGGCCAACCTGGATCGTGTCGAGCAAGCGTTGCCGGGTCTGCTGCCGGTCGGGCTGCAAGCGCATACGCAGTTGAGCTTCTCCGGGCAGACGGCCAGCATTCGTGATCTGCGAACGGTCACCAGCGGCGACCAGGTGCGCATCGAGTTGCTGGTGCTGGCGGCGGTGTTCGTGGTGCTGCTGGTGTTGCTCCGCCGCGGCGTGCTCTCGCTCTTCCTGCTGCTCAGCGTGCTCTTCAGCTACTACACCACGCTCGGCGTGACCTTCGCCTTTTTCTGGGCGCTCGACCCGGCGGGCTTCGTCGGCCTGGACTGGAAAGTCGCGCTGTTCCTGTTCACGATCCTGATCGCGGTTGGCGAGGATTACAACATCCTGCTCATGGCCCGCATCGACGAGGAGCAAGCGCGGCGCGGCCCGCTGGCGGGCATCACGGAAGCCCTGACCCGCACCGGCCCGATCATCTCCAGCTGCGGCATCATCATGGCGGGCACCTTCGCCTCGCTGCTGGCGGGCACGCTGGCCGAACTGCGGCAACTCGGCTTCGCCCTGGCTTTCGGGGTCTTGCTCGATACCTTCGTGGTGCGGCCGATCCTGGTGCCCGGATTTCTGATCCTGCGGGACCGTTGGTACACAGGCCCAACGGATCGGCGCTTGCAGTCCCGTGGAACCGACCGACGCGCGGAGCCGACGCGGCAGGGGTTCGCTCGGTGAAGCGTCAAATTGAGTTTCCCGCCAGCAGCGCAAGGCATTCCGCGAGCAGTCTTTCCACTTCGACTCGCGTCCCTTCGCGCAAGGGGCCAGCCAGTGCAGCGCGATAGAGATTGGTCGCGCAGCTGGGGTCGCCGGCATGTCGATAGCAGGAGGCAGCGCTGATCCGATGCACGGCCGCCTCGCGTCCTTCGCCATGCGCGTCGAGCAACGCCGCGATTCGTTCTTCCAAGGCTGCGGCCGACGCCCACAACGGTTCGGCAGCGCCCGGAACGCCCATCGCTGCCAGGGACTGGGCTTTCAAAAGTGTGCCGGATTTTTGAGCCATCAGGTCTTCGAGTTGCTTGGCGGAAGGTTGTGTTCTTGGTTTTGCCATTTCACTTCTCCAGGCTAGGGTGCTGGCTGAAACGGATGCGGTGGCCAGTCGCTGCATAGGCGCAGACCAGCACGTACGCGGCCCACCCGAATGGATTGTTCCTCGCCTGCGCGACTTTCGCGCGGTGACGACGACCGAACTCAGCCGGCAGTTCGGTACCACTGACTTCGAGGACCAACTTGTGCTTTCTCGACCGAAAGTCAGCACGAGCGCCGAACTCAGTTACGTCCATGCGGCCGAACGGCACTACGCGCTTGCAGAGGATCAGTGCCAGTGCAACGGTGGCCAGTTCCACGAGCGGGCCTGGTTGGATCGTCGCACGCAGGCGCTCTGCTTTTTCTGCGGTGTCGTCGTGCCAGGATACTCCGAGTCGAAAAGCCAGATCATTGCCAAGCCAACGTGATGCAACGTTCTCGCATTCGACATCAAAATACGCAGGAGACCGCGAATAGCGACTGGCCAGGGCAACAAAGGCTACCGCATGAGCTTCGACGAACAGATGAGGGTGCCAGTCCACGAATTGCTCGACGGCACAACGGAGCAATCGGGCCATGATTCCAACCGCGACGCATGTACTTGGGATTCAATGCTGTTCAATACACAAGACAGCATCTTCAGGTGAGTGATCTTACTCGTTTGTCCGGACAAGTTCGACGGCGATCGTTGATGGTTTGGCGGTGGGAGCCCATCAACCGCATGGCAAGCCGCCTGACCAATCGCCTCAGCCTTGCCCCAGTCGGCGACTACCCGCTAGGATGGTGCCGACCTGTTTCGCTAGTCTCCGCTGCGGCTCGCGCCGAGGTTCCCATGCCACCTCTGATCGATGTGCGGGAAGTTCGATTGTTGCAAGGCCCCAACCGCTTCGCGCCCCACTCGGTCCTGACGTGCTGGATCACCGTTGCCGAAGAGTTGTCACGCAATGCGATCGAGGACTGCGGTCGAGCACTGGACCGCTTGCTCCGGGAGACATTCGGCGTGCAGCCGGCGGAGCATTCGGAAGCAGTCGAGTCCGCAGCGCCCGCGCAGCGTCTGGCACACTTGCTCGGCCGCTACACCGAAGCCTGGCAGCGGAGCGTCGGCCAACCCGACGCAGTCTGGCAGTTGCTGCCCGTGGTGGGCTACGCGGCGGGGGTGGCGGTGGGCTATCGGGACGCGGGTGTCGTTTCCAATGCCCTGACGCTCAGCCTGCGCTTGGTGTCTTCATGGCTGGTCCAGGTCCGCGGGGCCGCCCCGAGCCCGGACTGGCTCAAGCAGGTGAAGAAAAACTGCGAGGCGTTCGCCCAGCATGCCCGCGCCCAGCGCCTCGATCAGACGACGGCAGCGCTGGTGGCGGCAGCCGAGGCCCGCGACATTCCCTGGGTCCGCATGTTGCCAACGCGCCGGGGCGTGGTCCTGGGGCAAGGTTGCCGGCAGCGACGCTTCATCGAAACCATTACCGATCAGACTTCCAACCTGGCGGATCGGCTGGCGCGCGACAAGGATGCGACCTTGCAGCTGCTGCGCGGCCTGGGCATTCCGGTGCCCGAATCCGTCCTGGTGCCCAGTGCCGAGGTGGCAATTCAGGAAGCGAACCGCATCGGCTGGCCGGTCGTGGTCAAACCGAACCACCTCGGCAAGGGTACGGGCGTGGCCGTCAAGTTGATGACGCCGCAGGCGGTGCGTACCGCTTTCACGACGGCTGCCGCCCTTGGTCCCGTGCTCGTCGAACAGTTTGTGCCCGGTTCCGATCATCGGCTGTTGATGTTGCATGGCAAGCTGCTGGCGGCCGCGCAGCGAGTGCCGGCCTGCATCACCGGGGATGGCCGTCGCAGCGTGCAGGAACTGATTGCCGAGGTGAACCGCGATCCGCGGCGCGGTCTGGGCTTCGATAAGCCCCTGGTGCGGATTGTGATCGATGAAGAGGCCGCTCGTATTCTCTCCGAACAGGGGCAGTCGATGCAGTCGGCGCCGGCCGCTGGACAGACGGTCTGGCTGCGCCGCACCGCCAACATCGCGACCGGCGGCACCGCGATCGATTTCACCGACACGATCCACCCCGACAACCGCCGCCTGGCCGAGCGCGCCGCCCGCGCCATCGGCCTGGACATCGCCGGCCTGGACTTCGTCACGCCCGATCTCACGCGCTCCTGGCGCGAGGTCGGCGGGGCCTTCATCGAAGTCAATGCCTCGCCGGGCCTGCGTCCGCACCTGAGCACGATCCCGCCGCGCGAGGTGACCGGTCCCATCATCGAGAGCTACTTTCCGGCGTCGCGGCCGGCGCGCATCCCCACGGCGATGGTCATCGGCAAATTCGCCAGCGCCGTTTGCCGCTGGCTCGCGCTGCTGCTCGCGCAGACGGGTCGCACGGTGGCGCTGACCACGGCGAAAGGGGCGTTCGTCGGCTCCGAACTCGCCTTGCCGGGCAACCGGGCCGACGGGGAGACCGCTTCCCGCCTGCTGCTCGACCCTGCCGTCGAGGCAGGCGTGTTCGAGATGACTGTCGCGAGCATCCGCGACGCCGGCTTGGTCCTGGACGGCTGCACGGTGGGCGCGCTGCTCGACGCGCCGGAACCAACCGACGAGCAAAGCACGCGCGACGCACTGGCAGAATGCGCGGGGCTCATCGTCCGCCACGCCCGCGACTGGGCCGTGGTCAACGGCGATGATCCGTTCTGCGTGCGGCAACTCACTGGCGCACGCGCCCGAGGTACGTGTCTGGTAACGAGCAAACCCGATAGCGAGCCCATCCAGGCCCACCGACAGCGAGGCGGGACGGTGGTGGCCGTGGTCGATCCGGACCACCAGCCGGTAATCGAACTGCGGCGCGGGGACGAGGTACAGTCGGTCCTTGGCTTGAACGACTTGCCCGACGTGGCAGATCGAGAAGCGATCCGGCAGGCAGTGTCGTTCGTCGTGGCGCTGGCCCTGGGGCTGGGCCTGGAGGTCGCGACGCTGCACGCTTCGTTGATCGAGAGCGCGCGGGCCCTTTCGCACCAGTAAATCACTTGCCTTGGATCTTCTTCAGTGCGGCATCGATCTCCGCCGCCAGGGTTTTGTCGCGCTCGTTGCCCGCCAGGGCCGTCCGTTGCACCTCGACCAGTAACGGCACGAGGGACTTGGCGGGCGGCCCGAGCGACCCCAGCGCGGTGACCACCGCCGAACGCACCTCCGGATCGCGGTCCAATCGCAGGTGTTCGCCGAGGGTGGCCAGGTAGTCCTTGTGTTCGATGCCGAGGCGGGGGAGTGTTTCCAGTGCAGTCCGGCGCAGTGCCTGGGCGTCACTGGCCGGTTGCGCGGCCAGGGAATAGCGCAGTGCTTCCTTGACCAGCGGTAGGGCGCTCTTCGCCGGCGCACCGATCCGGCCCAGGGCGGCCGTCGCGGTCTGCATTACCGCAGGGTCGCGGTCTTTCTTCAGGGCATCGAGCCAGCGGGGCAGCTGTTCCCTGGCGTCGGGTTCGATGCGTGCCAGCGCTTCGAGCACGGCCTTGCGCATGCCGCTGGCATCCATCGTCGCGTTGGCGGTCAGCGATTGCTTCTGCGCGTCGAGCAGTGCCGGGGTCGCGTTCTTCGCTGTAGGGCCCAGCTGTCCCAGCGCCTGGGCGGCGGCGGCGCGCACCGAGGGTTCGCGGTCTTTCTTCAGCGCATCCACCCACAACGCCACACGCGACTTCGGTTCAACCTCGATCTGCGCGAGCGCGGTCAGGATGCCCTTGCGCAGTCCGCTGGCATCCGTGTCGGTGATGTTCGGCG
>JAEUIF010000990.1 GCA_016795185.1 Planctomycetia bacterium
GGCCTTCACCTTCGCGTCCAACTCGGCCTTGCGGGCGTTCGCGTCCTTCAGTTCGGCGAGGTACTCGGGCAGCAGTTTGCGGATTAACTTGTGCTCAAATGGGTTAGCGACGTTTGCCGCCTCATCCTCACCCGCGACGGCGGTGCGGATGTCGTCGATCCAGCCCTGCATCAGCTCGTCGAACCCACTTGCGGCGATCGCGCGAAACTCAAACTGGCTCTCATTCCACCAGCTCGCCGCCACTCCTCGCACAGCGAAGGGATCAAGTAAGCCCACCGGCTTGAGCGCGTAGACGAAGGAGTCAAGCAGAGTGGCACGTTCCTTCATCAAGTTCGTGCTGCCTGGTAGGGATCGCATCGACTCGATGCGCCCGTTCCACCAGCGGATGAAACGGTCGCGGAGTTTCGTTTCCTGGGCCTGCAAGCCGGGGTCGGCTTCTAACACCGTCTTGATCTTGCTGCGGTCGGTCAGGGCCGGGGCGAAGTCGAGGTAGTTCGCATCTCGCTCTACGAAGAATGCCGAGAACTCGACGCCGTGAGCAGCGAACAGGGCTCGCTTAGCCTCCACTTCGGCCTTCGGCACGCCGCCGACGAGGTGCGCCTGCACATCTTGCGGTTCAGGCGGCGGGGCGTTGTCGGCATAGCGGCGAATGTTGCAGTTGTAGTCGTTGGCTACGATGTCCGCGACCGACACCACAGTCGCGTAACCCGGCACCGGCTCGAACGCTTGGAAGGTGCGGACGATCTTCTCGACATGCTCAGGGCGCAGGACATTCTGCGTTCGCACTGAGCCGAACTCGGCGTCGGCGTTGACGAACAGCACCTTGCCCTGGCGATCCTTCGGCTTCTCCCCCTTGCGCCGCATCACCAGAATACAGGCCGGGATGCCGGTTCCGTAGAACAGGTTGGGCGGCAGACCGATGACCGCCTCGACGTGGTCGTTGTCGATCAGCCCTTTGCGGATTCCGCGCTCGGCTCCGCCACGGAACAGCACGCCGTGCGGCATCACGGTCGCCATGATGCCGTCCTTCCGCAACACGCTGAGCATGTGCTGTGCGAACATCAGGTCGGCCTGGCTCTTCTCCTTGCACCAGCCGTACTGGAAACGCTTGGGGAAGGCGATCCCTTCCTTTGTATAGTCCTGACTGAACGGCGGATTCGAGATGACGCGGTCGAAGCGCATCAGTTCCCCACCATCTCGGTGGAGCGGGTCGGCCAAGGTGTCGCCGTGCTGAATGTTGGCCCCGAGGATGCCGTGCAACAGCATGTTCATCTTGCAGATGGCCCAAACGCCGCCGTTGCCGTCCTGGCCGAACAGGCTCAGGTTGCGGGCGTCCTCGCCGTGCTCCTCGACGTACTGCTTGGACAGGATCAGCATGCCACCCGAGCCGGAACAGGGGTCGTAGACGCGCATCCCGGCGTGTGGGTCGAGCAGTCGGACCATGAGCCGGACCACGTCGCGGGGGGTGTAAAATTCGCCGCCCTTTTTTCCCGCCGAGTCGGCAAAATGCTTGATGAGAAACTCGTAGGCCGCGCCCAGCAGATCGGGGAACTCGAAGTCCTCGTTGCGAAGACGGTAGCGATTGAAGTGCTTGATGAGCTTTCGCCAATCGGCCTCCGCGACCGGCTTCTTGCCGACTTTCTTTGTAAAGTCAATCGCCTTGAGGACGTCTTCCAGGGTGTCCGGGTTCGCCTCTTCGAGGGCCGCAAGCGCCTTGTTCAGCCCGTCCGCAACGTCCTTGTGAAGGTCGTCGTGAATGTAGCGCCAGCGGGCGCGCTCGGGGACGAAGCAGGTGCCGGTCTGCTGGTACAGGGCCGGCGCGTCGGCCCGCTTCTTCGCGTCGTTAAGAGAGCGGCCCCGCCCGGTCTGCTCCCGGACGATCTCGTCGTAACGCGCCTCGAACACGTCGGAGCTGCGCTTGAGGAAGAGCATGCCGAAGATGAACTCCTTGTACTCGGAGGCGTCCATCTTGCCGCGCAGCACGTCGGCAGCACTGTACAGGTGCCGTTCAAGTTGGGCCAGGGTGAGCTTGCTCATCGCGTCTCCGTTCAAGCGTGCCAGCGGATCTCACCCGTCACGGCCTGCACGGCTCCGTACTGGAGGTGGCCCAGCGTGGCCGGTTGGCCCACGTTGCAGAACGTCTCGACGAAGGTCTTCAATAACCGCGACTCCCGAAGCACCTCGACCTCGCGGGCCAGGTGGTCCACGACCGCCCGCGAGACCAGGACGATGAGCTTGGCCCGCGCCCGCGAGGCCATGACGTTAAAGCGGTTCAGGCTCATCAGGAACTCCTCTTCGTCCTCGATCTGGTCCGGGTCGCCCAGGGCGAACGAGGCGATGATGACGTCTCGCTGCTGCCCCTGGAACCGCTCCACGGTGTCCACGGCGTCCCGGATGGCGTCGGCGACAGCGCCGGTCGAGCCGAAGAGTCCCTGCAGCTGGCCGACGATCAATCCTTGCTGGGCTCGGTGTGGAGTGACGATGCCGACGCCGTGTGTCCAGAAAGACCAGTTCGCAGGCGGCGGACTCGGGTCATTGAGCAGGCGGCTATTGAGCCGGCCGTGCAGGAGCCAGGTCAACGCCGCCACGGCGTCGGCCTCGAAGAAGTTGCGCTGGCTGCTCTGGCGGTCGGTGTGGACGAAACTGACCGCCGGGCGGTCTGGATCGAGCAGAATGGCCCACTCCGTCGCCCAGTGGAGGT
>JAEUIF010000603.1 GCA_016795185.1 Planctomycetia bacterium
GTTCGCCGGCTAGACGCAAGAGGTGCTTGTCCAGGGCGACGCGCATGTTCAACAGGATTCTGCCGTAGCCGATGACGAAGATCAGGGCCAGCAAGGCGGCGATGCCGAGCGCGCCGAGCGGCGGAATGCCCAGCTTCTTCAGGGCCATTTCGACCCCGCCGCCCATCGCGCCGAGGAACAGGATGCCGATGAACAGCGCGGCCATCACGCCCGCCAGCGCCAGCACCGGCTGCACCGATAACGCCAGTTCGCCGTCCTTCAAGCAAAGCGCTGTAGCTCGCAGGAACGAGAGAAAGGCCAGCATCTGGAAAACCGACAGCACATTGCCGATGTTGGAGATCAGTGGGCCGACGCCGGGCGGTCGCGGCGCGGCCGTGGTCGTCGCAAACAGCGGACGCGGGCGGCTGAGTTCTTCGATCACCGAGACGACGCCGCCGGTCATGGTCAGGCCCGGCCCGGCGATAGTCAGCACCAGGGATATGATCGCCAGGCCGCGCGCACTGTGCTCGGCGGGCGCCCACAGGCAGAAGATTTGTCCGACCAGGTTCAGCGCGAAGTTCGCGAACAGGCTCAGCACGACCACCAGGGCGACGATCAGCCCGAACAGCGGCGCTTCCTGACCGCCCGCAGCCACGCACCCGCCGCCCGAGACCACGAAGATGAAGGTCAGGATCAACGCCGCCAGTCCGTAGTAGACCAGGCTGACGCCGATGCGCACTTTCCGCCAGTCCTCCACGTCGCCCGGCATGTCCTCATCCGGCACCCGCTCCACCCAGGGGATGTCCTCGACCGACGGGGGCGAGGGCGAGGGCAAGGGCGAAGCGGGCAGCAAGCGCGGTTCGACGGCAATGCCATGCTGCGGGAGCGCGGCGGAAACGGGCGGCGCGGGCGCGGTGACGCCGGCCGTAAAAGTCTGGCCGCAGCTGGGACACTGCACCGCGCGGCCCAGTACCTCGGCGGGCACCTGCAACCTGCGCGGACAGTGCGGACACTGGACGACGTCGGACATCGGAAAGTCTCGCGCGTTTACGGTCCAATTCCGTTTAGCCGCGAGCCCCAGGCGAGCGCTCGCAGCGCCGGAGCGCTCGCCTGGGGCTCGCGGCTAAACGAAGTTTAACAAAAAACGGCCCGCGGTGGTGGCCGCGGGCCGTTGCGAGTGGAGGCGCCGGGAATTGAACCCGGGTGCCGAGGTACTTCAGCGTCGGCATCTACGTGTGTAGCCTTGTCATTGCTTGCCGGGCCGATTCCTTGCGGTCTCGCCCGGCGTGTTCGCCCGCACCGGCCCCGACAGGCAGGGTCCGGATTGGACTAACCGATCGTAAATTTCGCCGCTGCTTCCACCGGTGTCTGGCGCGGCTAGCCCGAATTAACGACCAAGCCAAGACCTCTCAGGCGAAGCTCCTGGACTCGGGGCAGCCGTTATTAGGCCGCCAGGGAAAACTGCGGTTCAGCAGTTAAAGTGCGAACGGCTTTTTACGTGGCCAACCGTTCAACCACGACACGCCACCTACGCCTCATCTTACCCGGTCGAAACCAGATCGCCCCCGGATGGAGGAGTCGGTTCACCTTCATTATACGGGATCGAGGCAAGGGCACCAAGACGAACGGTCGCGCCGCGACTCGCGTGGTACGTCGGGCTTTCCAGCCCGACACGCAGCGCCGGGAGCTTGCCATGTCCGCTCCGTTGCACAACCTGGTTCCGGCGCTGCGTGTCGGGCTGGAAAGCCCGACGTACTCCAGACCTGGACCTACTTCCCCTTCTCCGCCACCGCCTTGCCTGCGCCCAGTTCCTTCAGGTCGGTTTCCGCCTTGTCCAGCGGCGTGGTCCGGCTGCACAGGCTGACGCGCAGCATGGGAGCCTTGGCTTCCTGGTACGCATAAATCAGGTACGCCTTGCCTTCCTGAAAGCCGTAGCCGCAGCTCGCGCCGCTCTTGGAAGTCGAAACGACCAGCTTCTTCTCCTCGACGCCCTTCCAGACTTTCTGGACTTCGAGCGACACGGAGCGGTTCGCCCCCGCTTCCTCGATCTTGACCACCTTGGCGGCAAAGACCGCCGTCGCCTGCTTCAGCGCTTCTTTCGGCGGCGGCGGTTGCGCGCAGTCGCATGCCCAGCCGCAGGCCAGGCCCAGAAGCGTCACCGTTGCCGCCAGCAGCCCACAGTGCCCCATTGGCATCGCCAACTCCTTCCACCATCGAGGTTCGGAAAAGCTCCGTCCCTTTAGACGGTTGTAGGAGTGCCGCGGATTGCCGGCCGAGTGGGATGGCGCATTCCGCTGGTTCGTGCTTGCATCCGGAGTATTCTTCATTACCCTGGAGACGATCCGGCCCGCCCCGAATGCAGCCCGCCAACCGATCGTCGATTCCAAGCCAGCAACTTCCCGTTTCTCACCAAGGAGATGATTGCGATGAAGCCACGTTGGTCGATCTTGCCGGCCCTGGGCCTGGGACTCTGGCTGCTGGCCGGCGCCGGCGCCCGTGCGGATGTCACGCCGAACCCGCTGTTCGCGGACAACATGGTGTTGCAGCAGGGCGTCAAGGTGCCCGTCTGGGGCACCGCCGCCGACGGCGAGGAAATCACCGTCACCCTTCAAGGCCAGACCGTCAAGACCAAGGCCCAGGACGGGAAGTGGCAGGTGCAGCTGGACAAGCTGAAGGCCGGCGGCCCGTTCGAGATGACCGTCGCTGGGAAGAACAACATCACCCTGAAGAACGTGCTCGTGGGTGAAGTCTGGATTTGCAGCGGCCAGTCGAACATGCAGTGGTCGGTCAACCAGAGCGCTGACCCCGCCGAGGTAAAGGCCGCCGCCAAGAACGCGAACATCCGGCTGTTCACCGTGCCGCGCAAGCCCGCCGACAAGCCGCAGACCACGGTCCAGGGGCAATGGAAGGAATGCGGGCCGGACACCGTCGGCGATTTCTCCGCCGTCGCCTATCACTTCGGCCGTCACCTGCAAAACAACCTCAACGTGCCGATCGGCCTCATCAGCACCAACGTCGGCGGCACCCGCGCCGAAGCCTGGACCAGCCGGCAGGCCCTGGACGCCATGCCGCGCTACAAGAACATGCTCGAAACCCACGACAAGGCGCTGGCCAAGTACCCGGCCGACCTCGAAGCCCACAAGAAGGCAGTCGAGAAGGCCAAGCAGGACAAGCAGCCCGAACCGAAGGCCCCGGCCAATCCGCTGAACTCGAACAGCCCGTCGGCCCTGTACAACGCGATGATTGCTCCGCTAGTGCCCTACGCCATCAAGGGCGCGATCTGGTACCAGGGCGAATCGAACGCCAGCCAGGCGCACGCCTATCGCACGCTGTTCCCCGCGATGATCCAGAACTGGCGCGACGACTGGAAGCAGGGCGACTTCCCGTTCCTGTTCGTCCAGCTGGCCCCGTTCATGGCCATCGTCAACGAACCGCAGGAAAGCAACTGGGCCGAGCTACGCGAAGCCCAGCTGCTGACCGCCCTGAAGTTCAAGAACACCGGCATGGCGGTCATCACCGACGTCGGCGATCCGAAGGACATCCACCCGAAGCAGAAGGAGCCGGTGGGCACCCGCCTGGCCCTGGCGGCGCGGGCCCTGGCCTACGACCAGAAGCTGGTCTATTCCGGCCCGGTCTACGACAGCCTGAAGATCGACGGCGACAAGGCCGTCCTCAGCTTCAAGCACGTCGGCGGCGGCCTGGTGTGCAAGGGCGACAAGCTGACCGGCTTCACCATCGCCGGCGAGGACAAGAAGTTCGTCAACGCCGAGGCCCGGATTCTGGATGACAAGATCGTCGTCACCAGCCCAATGGTGCCGAAGCCGGTGGCCGTCCGCTTCGGCTGGGCGAACCACCCGATCGTCAACCTGTGGAACAAGGACGGCCTGCCAGCCACGCCGTTCCGCACCGACAGCTTCCCCGGCCTGACGGAGCCGAAGCAGTAAACCGGATCGAATGCAAACTCCCCGCCGCGGCGGCAA
>JAEUIF010000611.1 GCA_016795185.1 Planctomycetia bacterium
GAAGACGCGACTGCTGACGACGGTCGGCAGCGTGCTGGGCACCGCGGACTTCCTGGCCCCGGAACAGGCGCTGGACTTTCATCGCGCCGATACGCGCTCGGACATCTACGGCCTGGGCTGCACCTTCTACTGCCTGCTGGCGGGCCAACCGCCCTTCGCCGGGAAGTCGTTCGCCCAGAAATTGATGTGCCATCAGCAGGCCCCACCGCCGCCGCTGGAGCAGTTCCGCCAGGACGTGCCCTCGAAAGTACGCGAAATCCTGCAAAAGATGCTCGCCAAGCGGCCCGACGACCGCTACCAGACGCCGGCCGAGGTCGCGGGCGAACTGGCGGAATGTCTCGGCCTGCACCAGTTGCCGGCCACGGCGGTCGCCACGGGCCGGTTTGCCGCCGCCGCCCGCGCGCCGCTCTCGACCGCGACCGACCGCACCATGATCCTGACTGGCCCGCAGCGACCAGCCCCGCGTCGGCGGCGCTTACTCTGGCTACCCGTGGCGGGCGGCGCGGGTCTGCTGGCGCTCGGCCTGCTCCTGCTGCTGACTGGGGGGAGCCAGCGCCGCGAGTCGGCCGGCGCCGTGAAGCCGACCTATGCGTTCACGCACCGCGCCCTGGCTGCCACCTCGGCCAAGACGGGGCTGCCCACCACGGCCCGCGCCGTGCTGCCCGTGCTGCCCGACGCGGAACGGTTGGTCGTCCTGGCGCAGAGCAGCGACGGCTGGCGGTACATCGCCGCCCCCGAGGTCGCCGCGCTCGGCATCGCCCAGTGCAAGGCACCGGATTTCGACGATGCCAAATGGGCCATCGGCAAGGCGCCGCTCGGTTATGGCGAGAAGGAAATCGAGAAGCGCGGCGGCACGACGGTCGGCCAGCGCAACGTGCCCTTCCTGTTTCGCAGAAGCTTCGACCTGCCCGCCGACCTGCTCCAGCGCGGCGAGGCTGGCTTCCGTGTCTGTATTGCCAGCGATGATTCCGCTATCGTCTACCTGAACGGTGAACTGCTGGACGACGACCCGTCGCGCGGCCACGATTTCCGCTACTGGAACCGCACCGTCGAAACGCCCGCCAAACTCTTCCGTCCGGGCCGCAACGTGCTGGCCGCTTACGTGAAGAACTACAATGGCAGCTCCGATCTCTACTGGGACATCGAGATCACGCTCGCTGGCGCGTTGCCACCCGGAAAGTAGCCCGCCGCAGAGCGGCGGGCTACTTTCCCTTGGTTAAACTCTACCTGCTCTTGCGGTTTACTCCGCGTCGGTGGTACGTCTCCGCCGCGAGGGCCGCGCTCCATGAACGTCCTGCTGCTCGAACCCAAAGCCTCCTGTGCCGCCACGCGCTGGCCCTGGCCAGCGGTGGTAGGTGCCCTGCTCTGGTTGCCAGCCGTCCCGTTGCTCGAACTGGGCTGGGGCGCTGCCATGCTCCTGCTGGCCGTCCTGGTCCTGGTGCCGTTGGCGCTGGGACTGGTGCGGGAAGTTGAACCGGAAACGGACGTGCTGGACTGGTTGCACCTGCCCGCGGCGATGCTGCTCAGCGCAGCCTACGCTTTTCCGCCGGGCTGGCTGCCGGCGCTGCTCGCCGTGCCCTGGCTGCTGTTCACGGCAGCCGTGGGCTGGTGGGGCCTACAGCGCTTCTGGCGTTACGGCATTCGTCGCCCAGACCACGCAGGGCTGACGGCAGCGCTGCTCTACTTGCCGGTCGGCGGGGCTTGGGCCGTGCTGTCGCGACTCGGGGCTCGGCCGCTGGAATTCAGCGACGTCATCGTGCAGGCGACCGCGGTGCATTTTCACTATGCCGGCTTCGTGCTGCCCATCGTAGCCGGACTTCAGGCCCGACACTTTCACAACACCTGGACGACACTGACCGTCTGGGGAGCGATCCTCGGTGTACCTCTGGTGGCGGTGGGTATCACCCTGTCGGCCCTGGGCGTGAAGCAGGTCGAACTGCCAGCGGCCTGGCTGATGGCGCTGGCGGGCCTTTCCGTCGCGGTGCTGCAAATCCGACTGGCGCGCGGCGCGTGCTGGGTGGGCGCGCTGCTCTTCGCCGCATCGGGTTTGTCTCTGCTGTTCGGGATGGTACTGGCCGCCATCTACGCGCTCGGCGTGGCGACTGGCGGCAACTGGCTCGACAATTCGCAAATGCTGGCCTATCACGGCGCGGTCAACGCCCTGGGCTTCGCGCTGCCTGCGTTGCTGGCCTGGAATCGGCTTCTGACGCTAGCTGCGATTGACGACGGCGGGGAAAACCATCATTCTAAATAATGGTGCGGGAATTCGTTCCAGCCCCG
>JAEUIF010000617.1 GCA_016795185.1 Planctomycetia bacterium
ATTCATGGCAGCGTTGCTTCCGTCTCCGAGCGAATGACCTGTAACTTCCTCCTACTCTACCTCATGATTCGTTCGGCGTCCCGCCGGATTGTCGAAAACCGTCCATCAGGCGGCCTGACGGCGCGCGGCGCGCTGGCCGAGCAACTGATCCAACAGGTCCAACGTCCGTTCCGTAGCCCCCTGCTGCTCCAGCACATAGCGCTGCGCGGCCGCGCCGCGGCGTTGGCGTTCGTCGGCGTCGGCGAGCAGGCGGAAAACCACCTCCTCCAGTTCCGCGGCGTCTTCGATTTGCACCGCTGCCTGACGCTGAAGCAGTTGCTCGACCGTTTCGCGGAAGTTCCAGACGTGGGGGCCGAACAGCACCGCCGCGCCGTAGGCGGCCGGCTCGATCATGTTCTGCCCGCCGCGCCGGCCGTCCATGCTACCGCCGACATACGCTACATCCGCCAGGCCCCAGAGCGCGCCCAGTTCGCCAATCGTATCCACCAGGATGATTGAAGACCGCAAGCCGAGCGCAACGGAGCGCGGCTCCAGTTGGGAACGTCGCAAATAGGACAGTCCACTGCGTTCCAGGAGGCGTGCGACTTCGTCGAAGCGTTCGCGCTGCCGGGGCACCAGGATCAACCGCAGCGCGGGCTGCTCGGCTTTCGCCCGGCGGTAGATGTCGAGGGCGATTTCCTCTTCGGGGGCCTGCGTACTACCGGCGATCCAGACAAGATCGCCCGAGCGCACGTCCAGCAACTGGGCGAGTTCGAGCGTCTTTGGATTCTGGCGGTCGCTGCGCACACCGTCGAACTTGACGTTGCCGGTGACGGCGACCCGCTCCGGCCGCGCGCCCAGTTGGCGTACGCCTTGGGCAAAACGTTCGGTCTGCATGGCCAGCAGGTCGAGCTTACGAAACAGCGGGCGGACCAGCGCTGACAGCTTTTGATAGCGCGCCAGGCTGCGCGGGCTCATACGGCCATTGATGGTCGCGACCGGAATGCCCCGCCGCTTCGCGGCCAGGAGGAAGTTCGGCCAGATTTCGCCTTCGGCCAGCACGACCAGGCGCGGCGCGATGTCACGCAGCGCTCGCTCGACTGCCCAGGAAAAATCGAAGGGCCAGTAAATGATGGGCACATCCGGAAAGTGCTTTTTTGCTTCCTCGAACCCGGTATCCGTGGTGGTGGAGATGATGCACTGCCCGTCGGGATGGCGGTGCCGCCAGCGAGCGATGACCTGCCGTAGCAGGTGGATTTCACCGACGCTGACGCCGTGAAACCAGACGGGATTACCAGGCGACAGGCTGGTAGCGCCCGTCAGTTTGGCCCACAGGCCGCGCCGGTATTTGCCGGTGGTGATGGCCTTATAGACCAGCCAGGGGGACAGGGTCGCCAGCGCGCACAGATAGATCGCGTTGAGCAAGTACGACATGGGAGTCCTTTCCCAACGAGTTTAGCCGCGAGCCGAAGGCGAGCGCTGCGGAACGAGCGCTCGCCTTCGGCTCGCGGCTAAACGATGTGAATCAGCCGGCTGCGGCTTTACCCATGCAGCAGTTCTTGTACTTCTTGCCGCTGCCACAGGTGCAGGGGTCGTTGCGACCGACGCGCTGGCCGCGATTGCGAATCGGCTCCAGCTTCTTTTCGCCCTGGCCGCTGTTGGCGATGGCTGCATCCTGTTCGGCG
>JAEUIF010000667.1 GCA_016795185.1 Planctomycetia bacterium
CGTGGCCGCGCGGCTGCGGCAAATCGACGGGCATGGCGGCGCGCCGGCGCAGGCCGGGCACCGCAGGCGGGTGTCCACGGACGACCTGCTGCGCTGGGTCAACACCGGCGACGTCGATGGCCAGCCGCAAAAGCAAATCCATCTGACGGTGTTGCGCGGCGGCCCACGCAGCGCGATGATTGACGAGCGGCCCAGCAGCGGCGGCTTCCTGCTCGGCGCGGACCTGGCCGAGTCGCTGGAGCTGGGCCTCCATGATTGCAGCGTCATGAGGCAAGTCGCCACCGTCACGACGCGCGAAGGCGGCATGGGCACGTTCGCCATCCCGACGGCCAACCTGGCGGCCGTCAAGGGGACCATCATCGACCCGACCACCGCGCCGGCGGACCTCGCGTTCACCATCGGCAAGACGACGTTCTACCGGCGGACGTGGTCGACCGGCGTCCTGAAGTTGTCGAGGCCGCTGTTCCGCGATTCGCTGGTGCTGGCCGGCGACCTGGGGCGGCTGCTCGGCGAGATCATCGGCCGCACGCAGAACGAGCATTTCACCATCGGCGCGGGCGGAAAATTCCCCACTGGTTTCGTCTTCGCCGCGCCGGTGGGCAAGACGGCGGCCAGCGCCTCGGCCATCACGGCCGACGAAGCGTGGGACCTGGTCACTTCCGTGCCGGCGGTCTACTGGCCGCGCTGCGTCTTCATGGCCGCTCCGGCGACCATCGCGACTTGCATGAAGTTGAAGGACGGCTCAGGCTGCAATCTGTGGCGGGCGGCGGGCCTGGACCGCTGGCCGTGGGTCGCCAACGGCGACATGGCCGCCATCGCGGCGAACGCCCGGCCGCTGGCGTTCGGCTCGTTCGTGGACGGTTTTCGTGTCGTAGATTTCGAGGCGACCCGCGTGCAGCTGCTGCTGGAGCGCTTCGCCGACACCGACCAGGTCGGCTTCGCCGCCTACCTCGATTCCGACGGCGGCCTGATCGCCGACAAGGGAGCCATCGCGGTCTTGCAGATGGCGGCGAGCTGATGCAGCGTGCCGGCCGGGGGAGGCCCGTTAGTTCGGCGGGCGAGGCCGCCGCGCTTGAGCAACGCGGCGGCCGTCCCCGTGCCGGCCTTTATCGCTCGACGGGGGGGGCTCGGAAATGATGCCGGAGACGTTTCGCAACTTCGCCCCACAGGCGCTGCTCGCGGCCATGCTCGACCGGGCGCCGCAGGGCAATCGATGCGTCCGCGCCTGGCGGAGCCGGCTGGCGGCCGGAGCGTCGCCCGAAGCGGTGCAGCTGATGGCACGCGCCGCCTGCGGGCTGAGTCGTGCCCGCCGTGCCGTTGCCGAGCTGGGCGCGCCGCCCCGTCCGGCTGCGCGGCCCGTCGCGCGGCTGACCGGGCCGCATCTGCGGCTGTCGGGCTATGCAGCCATCTACTACCGCGCCGACGATCCCCGCACGCAGACCTGGCACGACGATTGGCATGGCTGGCAGCGGCTGCTGCCCGGCTGCTTCGATGCCGCGCTGCGCGCGGGGCGCAACGTCGATTGCCTGCTCGGCCACGACCCGACCATACGGCTGGGCGGCACGGATGCGGGCAGCCTGGTACTGCACTCCGACGCCTACGGCCTGCACTACACGCTGACCACGCCGCTCGACGCGCTCGCGCGGCAGCTGGACAATCTGGTCCAGCGCGGCCGGCTGCGCGGCAGCTCGAATCAGCGCGGCGCGACGCGCTGGACCGACACGCGGGAATTCGGCGTCCAGGTCCGGACCATCGCCGCGGCGGACCTGATCGAGGTCGGGCCTAGCTACGCGCCTCGCTCGGCGCTCTCCACGGT
>JAEUIF010000688.1 GCA_016795185.1 Planctomycetia bacterium
CGGCGATGCAGCCGTCGGGCAGGATCAAGTCGTCTTCACCTCCGAGATTCTGGACGAACCTCGCGACCACAACTTCCTCGTCGAAGATGTGGGCGACGATCCTTCGCTGCCTAGCGGCTACAACAACCCGCGCGTCGAGGAGTTCAACATCCCCGGCCCCGCCAGCTTCAACGAATCGCCCGGCGTGCTCGACGGCCAGGCGAACGTGGCTCCGAGTAACATCCCGCCGCCGCCCGGCTGGGGCAACGGCTCCGGCAACAACCTGACCGACCCCAACCGCCCCGGCAGCGGCGCGACGCAGGGCAAGGACGGCGGCTGGGGCCTGCCCACGGGCAAGTTCGTCCCCGGCGGCATGGCGGGCCGCAGCGGTTCGACCAAGGACAAGCTCCTCAACCAGTTCGGCGGCAACCCGCGCTCCGAGGCCGCTGTCGCCAGTGGGTTGAAATGGCTGATTCGGCATCAATCGCTCGAAGGCCGCTGGGGCATGCACGACTTCCACGTCCACGGGCGCTGCAACTGCGCGGGGCAGGGCGGCAATCACGATGTGGCTGGCACCGGCCTGGCGCTGCTGGCCCTGCAAGGGGCCGGGCAGACCCACAAGGGCACCGCGACCAACAACCTCTACATGAAGAACGTCGAACGCGGCCTGGCCTGGCTGCTCAACCGCCAGGGAGCCGACGGCAGCTTCAGCGGCAACGGCTACGAACACGCCATCGCCACCATCGCCGTCTGCGAAGCCTACGGCCTGACCGCCGACCTGAACCTCAAGGGGCCGGCGCAGCGGGCCATCAACTGCTGCGTCGCCTGGCAGCACACCGCCGGCGGCTTCCGCTACGCCCCGCGCACGCCGGGCGACCTTTCGGTCGGCGGCTGGTTCGTGCAGGCGCTGAAGAGCGGCCACATGGCCGGCCTGCAAGTGCCGAACGTCACCTGGAACAACGTCAACAACTATCTGGATTCGGTCGCCACGCCGGACGGCGCGGGCTATGGCTACGTCGCGCCGCAGACCGCCCCGACGATGACCGCCGTCGGCCTGCTCTCCCGGCAATACATGGGCTGGGGGCCGCGCAATCCGGCCCTGGAGAAAGGCTCGCAGTACCTGTTGAAGCTGCCGCCCTCGCCGAACTTCCGCAACATCTATTACTACTACTACGCCACCCAGGTCATGTTCCACCAGGCTCCGGCCAACCCGGTCGGCTGGGAGCAGTGGAACGTCAAGATGCGCGACCTGCTGCTCGACACCCAGGACCAGGGAATGCACCCCGACCGCCGCGACCAGAAAGGCAGCTGGTCGCCCGACGGTGACGCCTGGGGCGGCCAGCTCGGCCGGCACGGTTACACCTGTCTGGCACTGCTGACGCTCGAAGTCTACTATCGCCATCTGCCCCTCTACCGGCGGGAGCTGGGCCAGCTCAAGCCCGACGCCATCCGCGCCGGTCAATAACCCAAGCCTGCTTCAGTCCGACCCGCAGGGCCCCGTTCGCGGACCAGCCCTGCGGGTCATTTTCGTTTAACCCGGTGCGCAGCTTCTCCCCAGCGTGCAGGCGTCGCGGGTTTCCCCCAGCGACGGGCGCGAGCGTGCGCGCCCCTGCCGCGTGTCGCGGTCGGTATTTCCCCTTGGCAGGGTGCCGAAAAAAACCGACGGTCCCTCGCTACACGTTGCGATCAAACGCAACGGCCCGGCGAACCCCGTTGAATGGTTCGTAGTTCCGCCTTCAGGCGGCGAATCGCTGGCTGTCAGTCGGCACTACGACCTACTGACAACGGCGAATCGCCCGCCGCCTGAAGGCGGAACTACGAACGTAAACGGGCGCGGCGTCAAACGATCCCCCCACGAGCGGCGTCGTCCGCTGGGACGAATGCCGGGAAGTATGCAGCACCGCGGATGGGCTGGCGGGATCGTGGCGTGTTCAAGCGGTCCTGGGCACCGTGCTGCGGCATCGCTGTATAACGAGCAGACATGCCGCAACCGGAACAACTCGGTGCTGGGTCTCTGGGGTGTGATGAAACGCCTGCTGCTCAGGCGCGGACCCGGACGATTCCATCAGCCGCCGCGGCGCTGATGGCGCGTGCAAGGAACTTCTCCTGACGGGCGCGCGGCCGACACGGTCCGCGCTGAACGGATTTTTAGGGCGCTGTTCCAACGCCCTCGCGCCGCGGGCGGCTTCGCGCGCCGCGGCTCACTACTTCCCACCATCGCGAATCGGCCTGCGAGCGTTCAAGCCCAGTTGGGCCTCTTTTTGCCGATTTGCAGGGAAATTTGACAACTTCCGGCGCGTGACCTATGGTCCCAGTAGGCCGACCGCAGGGCACGACTCGCACTCGCAGCCCTCCCCGTTCTTTGG
>JAEUIF010000696.1 GCA_016795185.1 Planctomycetia bacterium
AGCATCGTTACAGGTATCTCCCTCACCGTTTCGCCGCGCGCGGGCGGCGAGCGCTGCGACGCCGCACGCGGCGCTGCGGACCAGCGCTCGCCTCCGGCTCGCGGCTCAACGAGGTCGATTAGTGGTTGAACAGGAACTCGCGCGAATTGAGCAGCACCCAGAGCAGGTCCTGCGCGCCTTCCTTCGGCGACGGCGCCTTGCCGATCCAGTCGAGCGCCCGCTTGGCTTCGTCCTCGGTCGGCGGCCGGGAGACCGTGACGAGGTACAGTTCCTCGACCAGTTCCTTGAGCGGCTTCTTCACCGTCAGCAGCGTCTCGATGCGGCCCTTGGGGTCGGCGATCTTCTTGTTGAGGAAGTCGCCGTTGAGCAGGTGCAGCGCCTGGGCGATGTTCGGCTGCATGGTCCGCTCGCATTCGCACGTAATGGCCCGCGCCGGGCGGCCAAAGACGTCGAGCAGGAACGAGCGCACCTTGGTATCGGGCAACTGGATGGCCCGCGTGCCCAGCGGCAGGCCGATGTACTTCTCGCGCGTGCCGGTCGCGAAATCGAGGGCGTCGGCCATCTGCTCGGCGCTCAATCGCTTGGTCGTGAAGCGGGTGTAGTGGAGGTTCTGCACGTCCGCTTCGTTGCCCGCCGTCACCTGCGAGCTGAGCTGATAGGCCCGCGAGTTCATGATCGTCCGCAGGAGATGCTTCAGGTCGAACTTGTGCTCGGCGAAGTTTTTGGCGAGGGCATCGAGCAGTTCCGGGTTGGTCGCCGGGTTGGTGGCACGCATGTCGTCGAGCGGTTCCACCAGGCCGCGGCCCATCAGGTAGCCCCAGAAGCGGTTGACGATGTTGCGGCTGAAGAACGGGTTCTCCTTCGCCGTCAGCCACTGGGCCAGCTTGACGCGCCGGTCGAACGGATCGTCCATCACCGGACCGTCGAGCGGGTGCGGCTTCACCACGTAGTTCTTGCGCGGGTGCTGCACCTCGCCGGTCGGTTGCAGATAAATGATGGTCTCGCGGCCGAAGAGACCGAACTCCTGGCTATTCTTGGTGCCCACCCGGCTGAAGAACGCGGCCATGCCGGAGTAGTCGTCCTGGCTCCACTTCTCGAACGGATGATGATGGCACTTGGCGCACTGCATCCGCACGCCGAGGAAGATCTGCGAGACCGTCTCGGCCCAATCCTGAGCGTTGCGGCCGATGCGGTAGAAGTTCGCCGGGCCGTCGCTGTAGGTGCTGCCCTCGGCGGTGATGACGTCGCGGGCGAACTCGTCCACCGGCTTGCCGTCCCGCAGCGCCGCGCGCACCCAGTTGTAGAAGCTCCACATGCCCTTGTCCTGGAGCTGATCGCGGTCGATGCGCAGCAGGTCGCCCCACTTGAGGGTCCAGAAATCGACGAACTCCGGACGATTCAAAACCTGGTCGATGGCCTGCTTGCGCTTGTCGGGCGACTTATCCGCGAGGAAGGCCTTCACGTCGGCCGGCGAAGGCAACGTGCCGATGGTATCGAGGTGAATACGACGGAAGAAGTCCTCGTCGCTGCACAGCGGCGAGGCAGCCAGGCCGAGGTCTTTCCACTTGGCCAGCAGTTTTTCGTCGATGAAGTTGAACGTCTCGCCCGCGCGCGGGGCCGCATCGCCCGTGAACGGCAGCGTGACCTGCATCACCGTGGCCTGGCCGCCGAAGCGGACCATGACATGGCTTTCGCCGCGCTCCTTGACCGTCACCAGTCCTTCGGGAGTGATGACCGCGACCGAGTCATTGAGCGAATCGTACTGGGCAGTGCCCGTGACATCTTCCTTGCGGCCATCGGCCCAGACCGCGCGCACGATAATCTGCTGCTGCTCGCCGGGAATCATCACGCGCTTGGGCGGATAGACTTCCAGGCTGGTCACGCCCGGTTCATTGCGGCCCGGTTCCGGGCTGCCGTCCGCCAGCCATTGCTTGAGGCGGTCGTAGCCGAAGCTGTTAGCCTTCAGCCGTTCACCGCCGCCGTGCTCCATGACCAGGGCGGGCTTTTGCAGCAAGATGCTGCGTTCCGGATCGGACACCACGACACGCCGGCCCTTGGCGCTCTGCACGATCTCGGCATGGTCGTAGGCGGGGTCGAAGCCGAACAGGCTGAGCTTGAACCCGCCCCGCCCATGCTGCGCCCCGTGGCAAGCGCCGGAATTGCAGCCGAACTTGGTCAGGATCGGTTCGATTTCCCGCGCGAACGAAACCGGCACATCCGTCTTCGCCTGCTTGACCTTCACCGCCACCGTGGCGGACTGGCCGCCGCTCGTGACGGTGATGACCGCGTCACCGTCACCCACGGGCAGCACGACGCCCGCCGCGGACACGCTCGCGACTTTGTCGGCACTGCTGGTGAACTTCACCTCGCGGCTCAGGTCCCAGCGCCGTCCGTCGGCATATTCGCCGAGGACGACCAACTTCTGGCTATCGCGTGGGCCAGCGAGTTCGACCTCGCTCGGAAAGACGGCCAGCGCCTTCAGCGCGGCGGTCGGGGCCACGGCTTTCGGCAGCGGCTTGGCAGCGGGCTCGGCGGCAGGTATGGGATAAACGGACAGGGCGCACGCAACGCAGCACAGGGCGGCGCGAAGCTTCATGGCAGGTCCCCCAAGA
>JAEUIF010000749.1 GCA_016795185.1 Planctomycetia bacterium
CCGCGGGCTGCCATCCGGCCCACGAACCGGCGGCGCAGTTGTTCCAGGCGGTCCTGGCCGGGGAGCACCGCGCCCAGGGGTGCCCCAACCCGGCGGTGCGGGGACCGCGGTGCGGCGACACCCAGGAGCGCACGAAGCGCCGGCAGCAAAGCGCCGCCGTCGGTCGCCGGTTGCAACGCTTGCCCGGGCGGGGCCTGAGCGCCCCAGTGCCGCACCCCCGGCGTTGGCGCGTCACCGATACAGGCCGCCGCATCTTGGGCGACACGCTGGGCACCGCGCGCCGCTCCACGGCCCCAGCGGCATGACGCCCAACACTTGCTGTCGGGAAAACTTCTCCGCACATGCAGTAGAGGTAGAGAAGTCAGAGACTACTGCTTGACCGGCAAATGCTTCTCGAACCAGGCGGCCATTTCCGCTTTCATTTCGGGCAGGTATTCGTGGCCGGTGTCCTTGTAAATCACGCTGCGGAAGTTCTCTTTCTTGCCGTACAGTTCGTACAGCGCGCCCAGCTTCTTTTCGAGGACGATGATGCCATCCGTCGGCGCGCCGCCGTCCTGGTCGCCCGATAGCTCCAGGTGCGGCCGGGGTGCGACCAGGGCATGGATTGCTTCCGTGTCGAAGTGAGCCAGCACGCCGGGCACGAAGTAGTAGATGCCGTGCTTGCGCAGGTTGCCGTGCGCGATCAGTTCGGTGTAGCGGGTGAAGCAGGCGACGCCGACGATGCCTTGGATGCGGTCGTCGATGGCGGCCAGCCACCAGCTGCGCGTGCAGCCCATGCTCATGCCCGTGGCGGCGATGCGCGACTTATCGACTTCGGGCCGGGTTTGCAGGTAGTCGATCAGGCACTGTTCCTCGCGCAGCATCATGCCCCAGAGCGACCGGCCTTGCCAGAGATAGAGCTTGAAGAGGCTGAGTTCCTGCGGATACGCGCCCTTGTCGAACTTCGGCCCCGCCGGGCCTTTACCCACCCGTTCGCCGTTGAAGCAGGCGTCGATGGCGGCAACGACGTAGCCGCGCTTGGCGAGCATGGGCCCGATGAGCTGAGCGCTCTTCAGGTCCGTGCAGATGCTCTCCTTCGAGCTGCCGTGGCCGTGCAGGCCGATGATGGCCGGCAGCGGTCCCTTGCGCTTCTTCGGCACGATGAGGATGCCGGGCACCGTCATATCGACGCCGTTGTAAAACTCGAAGCGTTCCAGCGTGTAATCGTCGTGGTCTTCCTTCGACAGCACCTTGACCTTCGCGGGATCGGGCCGCGCCGGCATCTCACCCAGGCAATGGAGCAGGGTCTGGCGCGTCTTGGCGCGGTCCGTGTCCTGCCAGCGTTTCAAGTCGGTCGGCATGGGCCAGTCCGCGATCTTGAGCTTTTTGAAGCTGTCCGGCACTTCCGCCCAGGGTTCGCCCTGTTTCTCGCCGCCCTTGGCCTCCTTGGGCGTCACGCGGTCCTGCGCGGTCAGCGCCAGGGCATGACCGAGCATCAGGCCGACGATCAACAGCAGCACGGCAATGCGGTTCATGCTTGCCTCACCTTTACTTGGCCGCCAGCTTGGCCAGCGGCGTACGCAGGAAGAACACCCCTGGCCCACCCGGTTGCTGAGCATCGATGTCGTAGAACACCGTGCCCACGGCGTCCTTGCCGAGTTGGACCGTTTTCGGGCAGGCCCGGCCGCCGATGGGGCGGCCCGGATTGTAGAACTCCGGCGTACGCTCGAAGTCCCAGCTCGCACCATCGTCGCGCGAAACCACAAAGCGCCAGCGGTCGCCGCCGAAGCCTGGTCCCTGCACTTCGCTGGCGACCAGCCAACCGTTGTCGAGCGCCGTCAGATCATAGCGCCAGCCGTCGCTGCCGATCTTGGGGAACGGTTCGACCTTCTGCCAGGATTTACCGCGATCGGTTGAACGCAGCCCCGCGCCGCTGACCAGCGTGCCCTTCGCGGTCCGCACGATGGGCACCAGGCCGTGCTTGCGGCCGTCGCCAAACGGCGCGGTCTTCTCCGTGCGCACGTCGTAGACCACGGTCTGATCCGCGAGCGGAAACAGCCATTCGTTCGCGTTCAACTCCACCAGTGCATGGCGCAGCACGCTCTGTGCGTTCGGGTTCTTGGGCAAACTCTTCGGTTCGCTCCAGGTCTTGCCGTCGTCGTCGCTGATCGCGAACTGTACGAAGCGCGACTTGGTTTCCTTGATGTCGCCGTACCAGGTGTTCCAGGCATGCACGATGCGACCATCGGTCAGCACGGTGAGTGACCCAGGATAAATGGCGAGTTTTGCCGTGGGCGGGAAAGGAATGGGCTCGCTCCAGGTCCGGCCGCCGTCGGTCGAGCGGCTCAGCCGCAAGTCCTTGAAATCGGACTGACTGAAGATGGTGAGCAGGGTGCCCTGCTTCGAGACGCAGAAGGCCGGGTGAATATGCCCGCTGACCTTGCTGGCGATGCGCACCAGGGCAGCATCGGCCGTTTGCCCCATTGGTTCCTGAGCGTTCGACAGCGCGGCACCGATCAAGAGCACGCCGAACCAAAGAACGGAGGTGGGTCGCATGGCGGTGGCCTCTTCGTGAAGCGGAGTGATTCGGCCGCGGCATTGAGCGGGCTGTTTACGCGCCAGCCTTCTTGACTTGGTATCCGAGTCGTTGCAGATACCCCACGATGGTCTCGCGGTGATCTCCCTGAATTTCAATGGCATCGTCCTTGACCGTGCCGCCGGTGCCGCAGCGATTCTTGAGGTCGGTGGCGAGTTGCCGCAGCGCGTCCGCGTCGAGCGGCAAGCCCGTGATGATCGTCACGCCCTTGCCGCGCCGGCCCTTGGTTTCCCGGCTCACGCGCACGATACCGTCGCCTTTTGGCTTGGCGGCGGCCTTCTCGACGGGCGGTCTGGACTTGTCGCACCGGCACTGGGCGTGCGGCTTGTCGCACCGAGGACAGATGCCGCCGATGTTCAGCAGATCGATGAGGCGTGACATGCGATTTCTCGTCCGCTGGATTGCCGGAGGACTAGTCCCGGGATTCACTCATTGTAACGCCGCCGCATGCGGTAGGCGAGAAATCGCCAGCGGCGAAAGACCAGCGGAAACGAAAGCAGCCGCCCGGACAACGAGGTGCCCGCACGGCTGCCAGTGGCTATTGGGTTTTGGCTTCGTCAAACGGCCTGCGCGATGAAGGATTCCACGCAAAGTCGCAAGCCTTCCTCCCAGCCAACGCGCGGTTCGTAGCCCAGGTCCGCGCGGGCACGGCTGATGTCCGCTTGGCTGTGGCGCACATCGCCCGGACGCGGGTCGCCGTGGACTGGCTGCACGTTGGTTCCCAGGAGCCGATTGATCCGGGCAATCAGATCGAGCAGCGTGATGCGTTCACCGCAGGCCACGTTATAGACCTTGCCGCTGGCATTCGGTGCTTCGGCGGCCCGCAGGTTGGCGTCCACCACATTCGCGACATAGGAGAAGTCGCGCGACTGCAAGCCATCGCCGTGCAGGCGCGGCGGGCGGCCGTTCTGGATCGCCTCGATGAACAGCGGAATCACCGCGGCATACGGACTGTCGGGCGCTTGCCGGGGGCCGAAAACGTTGAAGTAGCGCAGCCGCACGGTTTCCAGACCGTAGACGCGCGTGAAGGCGGCGCAGTATTGCTCGCCCGCCAGCTTGGCCACCGCATAGGGCGACAGGGGATCGGTCGGGTCGGCTTCGCGCTTGGGGAGCCGCTCGGAGTTGCCGTAGGCGCTGGAACTTGCCGCGTACACTACCCGGCGAACCCCGGCGTCGCGCGCGGCCATCAAGACATGCAGCGTGCCGGTAGCGCAAACCTGGTGCGTGGTCCACGGGTCCGCGACGCTGCGCGGCACGGAGGGCAGCGCGCCTTGATGATAGATGACCTGCACGCCCTCGGCCGCCTCGCGCACGGTGGCCAGATTCGTGAGGTCGCCCTCGACCACATCAATTCGTTCGGCCACATGCGCCAGGTTCGCGCGCCGGCCGGTGCTGAAATCGTCCAGCACGTGCACCTCGTCCCCACGCGCGAGCAGCGCGTCCACCAGATGCGAACCGATGAAGCCCGCGCCACCGGTAACCAGACAGAGTGCCATCAGGAGACTCCTTCCCGGATGAAATGCGCCGGGGCCGTCGGTGGGGCGACGGTCCCGGCACTGCTTGCCAAAGATTGGTCCAGATGCTATCGGCGATTCGCTCAGTCGGCAGTTTTTGTTCTTGGGTGCCATGCCCACGGCTTTGCGTGGGCATGAGAGCTATGCAAGCGTCCCATGCCCACACAGAGCCGTGGGCATGGCACCCAGATGCACTAGCGTTGCTCAATCTCGCTCAGCAGCTTGTTGAATGCGACACGCTCCACCGGATGGAGCTGGTCCGCCTTGAGGCCGGACGCGGTCGCTTTTTTCAGAATGTCCGCCGCGGCCTTGACGTTGTTCGCCTGGCGGTGGGCCTGCGCCAGATGGAAGTAGCGCGTGGGCGCGGGGCGCTCGGCGTTGGCCTGCTCCAGATCGATGATGGCCAGGTCGCTGCGGTTCAGCGTGAGCTGGACCGAAGCGCGCGTGTCGAGCAGGTCGGGCTGCGGGCCGATCAGTTCGATAGCGCGGTTGACCAGCGTCAGCGCTTCCGCGGCCTTTTCGGGCTTCTGGCCGAGGAACCAGGCCAGGTTGTTCAATGCCACGAGGTTGTCCGGCTCCTGTTGCAAGATTTCGCGGTAGAGCTTTTCAGCCTCGGCATAACGGCCGCGATAGTCCTCCAGGTCCGCCAGTTGCAGCTTCCAGGCGGGCGCCTTGGGGTTCTTGGCGGCCTGTTCGCGGAGCCAGTCGGCGGCGCGACTGCACTGGTCGGCATTGGCCTGCGCCGCCCGGAGCGTGGCCACGGTCACGGCGGCCAGCATCGCCGGTGGGTGGGTGGTCCGCACTCGTTCGCAGAGTGCGATGGCCTGCGCGCCGCGCTTCTGCCGCACCAGCATGTCAATCAAGGGCAACACGCGCTCCGGCCCAGCCTTGGGCTGACTCACGTACTCCGCCAGCAGGTCGATGGCCTTTTGCCCCTGGCCCTCGGCTTCCAGTAGCTGCGCCCGCAGTTCCACCGTACCGAGCGCGCCCGGCGTCGCCTTGCGTTCCTTTTCGAGCAACTCCAGACGCTGGATACAGCGAGTGGCTTCGGACAATTCACCGGCGCGAAGCGAGCCGCGCGCGTGGAACACCAGGTGCAACGGGCTCTTGCTCTGCGCCGTGAGACCGCGCAGCAGATCGCGGGCCTTGGCCCAGTCGCCCGCGCTGTCATACATTTGTGCCAGCAGGAATTGCTCGTCGTCGGGCAGCTTCTGACGCTTCGCCAGGTCTTCCAGCAACGAGATCGCGAGCTGGCGATACAGGTTGCGATTGGGGCGAGCCAGCACGCGCACCTGAGCACGCAGTTCATCGAAAGCATCATCGGTCGAGTGATTCGCCGCCAACTCGACGGTCTTGCCGTTCAGCTGGATGCCCACAAGGGCCAGGGCATCGGCGTAGCGACGTGGGTTGTTGCTATTCGCGAGTTGCAACGCCAGACCGCGTCGCGCCCAACCCACATCCGTGGGCGAAGCGGCGACCTTGCGTTCGATCAGCTTGCGCAGCAGCGGTTCGCTCTGGTCCAGGCGGCCCGTCCGCAAGTAGTAGCCCGCCGCTCCGCGCAGGACCAGCACGTCCGCTGGCTTTGCGGCCAGCGCCTTTTGATACTGCTCCTGCGCCCTGTCGAACTGCCCCAGCGCTTCGTAGCAGAAGGCCAGCGTCAGCGGCGACTGATCGGGCGGCAGTTTGGCGGTCGCCTGATTCATGACTTCCTGGGCTTCCTGCGTCTTGCGCGTGGCTGCCAGGAACTGCACCAGGGCCAGCCAGGTTTCCGGCAGGTTGGGGCCGAGTTCCACGGCACGGCGCAGATGTTTCTCGGCCTGGTCGGCGCGCTGACCGCTGTTGGCCAGCACCTGCCCCAACCAGAGATGGTCCCGATAGTCGGTCGAATCGGGTGACACGGCGTCCAGGGCTTGCTGCGCCGCCCGTTCACCGTCCTGCTGCTGGAACAGGATGGCGACCATCAGGCGCTTGAAGTCGCCGGTCGGCGCTTGCTTTTGCAGCTTCTGGATTTCGTGTTCGGCTTCGGCGAAGCGCTGACGCTTGTAAAGCTGCTGCACCAGTTGTCGCACCACGCGCGGATTGCGCTCGCCGAGTTCGATGGCGCGACGATAGTTGGCAATGGATTCATCGGCGTTGCCGCGCAGATCGGCCAGGTCGGCGCGGGCGATATGCACCGGCGGCCAGTTGCCGCGCTGCGCAACGACGGCATCGAGGAGCTTTTGAATTTCATCCAGGTGCGTGGGCTTGTCGGCTTGCCGTGACTGCCGCAGCAGCCAGAGGGCCTGGCAATATCGCCACATCGCACCACCTTCGCCTTCGAGAGCACGGAGGTCGGCAATGGTCTTTTGCAGCGCTGCTTCCTGGCCGACGGCCAGCGCGGCTTCAAACAGCAACAGCCGCAGCCGTAGGTCGGTCTTCTTTTCGGGTAGCTGGGCTAGCTTCTGCCAGAGTTGCACGGCCGCCGCCACGTCACCGAGGCGGTATTGCGCTTCCGCCAGGTCGCTCAGGAGTTTGGCCTGTTCATCGGCAGTGAACTGGTCGGTTTTCTGCGACAACTCGGCGATGGCCGTCTTGGCCGCTGGTCCACCGCGACGGACCCAGAGCTGCGTTTGCAACTGACGCAGGCGGGCGGAATCGCCGAGCTGTGCCTTGGCATCCTGGAAGATGCGGTCGGCCTGCTGCGGCTGCTGGCGGAACTCGGCGATGGCTGCCAAGCCGCCCCAGACTTCCGGCCGCTGCGGCTGGGCGACGCGCACCCGTTCGAGCAAGTCCTGGGCCTGCTTCAGACGGGCTTCGGCTTCTTCCGGCTTACGGGCTTGCTTGCTCTGCGCCGCCAGCACCTCGGCCTGGAGCAGCGGAATCTCGATGGCCTGCGGACAGGCCGCGCCCGCCGCACTCAGCGCTGCCTCGATCTGCTTCCAGTCCACGGTGGCAGCCTGCAAACCGCGCAGCACAGAGATGCGCGCGAACTCGATCCACGCGGCTTCCGGTGGATTGGGCAGCTTGAGCAACTGCTGGTACTGCAACAGGGCTTCATCGTATTGACCCAGCGCTGCCAGCGCGCCGGCCTTGCCGATCAGCGCCGCGCTGGAATTCGGATCGCGTCCGGCTGCCCGGCTAAAGGCGGCTAGCTCGGCTTCCTTGTTGTTCAGCTTTTCGTAGCACTGGGCGAGCAGGAAGTCGGCACGCTTCGCCAGTTCCGGGGCGCTGCTGAATAGCTCACGGCTGCGTTCGAGCAGCCCGGTGGCATCGGACCAGCGGCCCTCGAGTGCGTGCAATCGGGCTTGCAGGTAGTCCAGCGTGGCCACGGAAGCGCCGGCCTTTTTCATGTCCGCCAGCAGGCCCACGGCTTCCGCCTGTTCCTTGCGGTCGAGCAAGATGTTGGCCAGCATCCAGAGCACTTCGATGCGCGCCTCGCCCTTGAGGGCCGCCGCACCCTGGCGCAGTCCGGCCATGGCTTTTTCCGGCTGCTTCATGTTGATTTCGAGCAGCGCCACTTCGCGGTAGATGCGCGAGTCTTGCGGGTGGAGCTGCTGGGCGCGGCGCAGATGGCCGCGGGCTTGCTCGATCAACGGCAAACCTTGTTCCTCATTGGGCGCGGCCTTCGCCTGGGTTTGAGCGGCCTCGGCGGCGGCGAGCAGCACGTCGATCTGCTCGGGCGCCAGCTCGAGCGCGCGGCGGACGTTGACGGCCGCTTCGCTCAGCCGCGCCGGGTCCGCCGACAGGTTGTGCCATTGCAGCCGATAGCGCCAGCGCGCGAGGTGCGCCTGGTAGGCGTCCGGGTTGTTGGCCGTCAGCCGGTCCATCACCTGGTCCGCTTCGCGCGGCTTTTCACCGGCGGCATCGGCGGGGTCGGGCCGGCGCAGCACGCTGGCGAGCCGGACATAAGCCTGTAGCTGTTTCGGTGTGTGTTGCACCGCGCGGCGATACCAGACGGCGGCCTGTTCCCACTGCTCGTCGGCTTCTTCGACCTGGCCGAACAGGAAGGCAGCCTCGCCGTCCTCCGCGCCATTGGCGGTCAGAATGGCCAGGTGCTCGCGCGCCAGCTTGTTCTGGTCGAGCAGCAGGGCGACGCGCACCAGCTTCAGGCGCAGGTCGCGGCGCTCCGGCGACTTTGCCAGCACGTTCTCGATCAGGAAGATCGCCTTGGTGCGGGCGCGCGGCGAGATGGCGGTTTTCTCATCCGCCAGCTTGTCGCCCAGTCGGGCGCGGGCTTCGAGGTCGTCGGGTTCCAGTTCGAGGTAGCGGCTCAGGTAGCGAATGGTCTGATCGGTATGGCCCTGCTGTTCGGCGCGGTCGGCCTGTTGCAGCATGGCGCGGGCGATGCGCCCGGTTTGCAGCCAGTGGACGCCAAACGTGACGGCCACCAGCAGCGCGCTGCCGAAGACCAGAAAGAAAAAGAGCCTGGCATTGAGTCGTCGCATTGGGTCGTTCCATCCGTGGAAGGTCGGGGGTTGGGTCCGGACCAGGGGGAGCGGGCGGGCGGCGGCGTCGGGAGCGCCGGCGGCGGCTCGACGGCGGCGGGTACGCCATCGAGCGCTGCACTCCGCTGAGACCAGCCCGGAGGCAGCGAAACGAACGAGAACCATTTGGACTGTCGTGCGTCACTCATGCAGCAATGGGATAAAGCCCACGGGCCAAGGCCCGTGGGCTGCGTGGGTTTCAATGATGGTTGCCGACGATCGGCATTCCTTCACTTCTCCGATAACTTAGGCCCGCTGCTGGCGGCGCTTGCGCCAAGCGTTCAGGCCGAAGCCAGCCAGGCCGAAACCAGCCAACAGCATGGAGGACGGTTCCGGAGTATCGTGCGGTTCTTCGCCACCCTTGGGGGTGATGGTCACCAGACCGCTGATGGCGCCCTTGATGCTGGCGCCCGGCCGCGGCGGCGAGGCATACTCGTTGATCGTGACCGTGTAGATGTAGTCGCCCAGTTCGACCACATGCGTCTGGTTGGCCGGATCGAAGGTGTTCGACAGGATCGCGCTGGCCGACGTGATCGGGCCGTGCAGGTCGCCCGAGAAGGTCAGCGGCACCGCCGTGAATTCACCGCTGGCCTCATCCTTCAGCGTCATCTTGATCGAGTAGTTCTGGTGGTCGAAGAAATCGCTGTTAATGTTGTTGTCAGGGCCGGTCATGGCGAACGGCGTCTTGATGTAAAAATTCGCGGCGGTCACCTTCGAGCTGCCCTCGACCGTCACCGGGCCCT
>JAEUIF010000778.1 GCA_016795185.1 Planctomycetia bacterium
AACAGTGGGCGGACATCCGCATGGAGCGTGGGCTGGTTGTCCTTCAAGGCCAACACGTAGTCGCCGCCGCCGGCGCGAAGCGGCGCGGCGATATGCTTCTGGCAGCCCAGCGCGTCAATGGTCACGATGGCCCCGGTCACGTCGATGAGCTGCAAGAGTTCGGGAATGGCGGTGATCTCGTTCGACGTGCCGTCCAAGGCCAGCTGGCCCAGGGTGAGGTGGTTCTCGGCGGCCCAGGCACTGATCAGGTGCAAGGAGCCCTGGCCGCTGGCCCGGTCGCAGGAGCGGCGCAGCGTCTTGCCGTCGATCGCGATGCCCCGGCCGGCGGTAGCGGTGACCAAGGCGTTGACCCACTGCTGGAAGCACTGCTGAAAGGCGGGCCGGGTTGAGGAGGGCGAAGACCCGGCCCAGGGTGTCGTGGGCGGGGATGCCGTGCGGCAAGGCCAGGAAGGTTTTGAGCCAGTCGAGCTTGCAGTGGCCGTATTCCTCGATGTCGACCCAGGAATCGGCCCCAGCGACGACGGCACAGATGGTCAGCCCGAGGATGTCCCAGCGGTCGTGGCAACGGCCGTACTCCCGGCGGGGGTCGTGGAGGTCGGCGAAACACTGGCGAAGGGACACGGTCTAGGACATCACTTCTCCTCCGTGACAAGCGGTTTTCGGGCGAATCCGAGGAGCATGATTCGCTGTACACTTGTCGAAAGTCAAGGGCCGGGCGAATAATTCAGCAGGCAGGAGTGATGCGATTGCCCTGAGCAGGAAGCCCTTCAATCCTAACTTTGGGACCGCCTCGCTGTAGCGGCCTCTCAGCGTTTTCCGAAGTGCTTACTGGCCCGCGCCGGCCGCGGCGGTCGCACCCTCGCCGAAGGCTTGCTGGCTCCAGCGCTGGTGCAGGTCGTCGAAGGTGCGGAAGCCGTAGTGGCGGTTCAGGGCTTGTTCGTAGCCCGTCTTCTGGGCGTCTCGCAGGAAGTCGGTCAGCACCTGCGGGCCTTTTTGAGTCGTCAGGTAATCGACCAGCGACACGCTCTGTGCGTAGAAGGCGCTGATGCGCCGCGGTTCCGGGTAGTCGTTCAGCTGCATCAGCTGGCGGACGTGGAACAGCGTGCTTTCCTGGCGGCAGCGCGTCAGGTTGCGCAGATGGCGCTCAACCTTGTCGCGCGGTTCGGTCAGCACCGCGATGCCCTCGTCGGCCCAGCGCGGCACCGGCTGCTCGCCGTACTGCCCGGCGAGAATGACGTGCGTCGTCTCGTGCGGCAGCACTGCCTTGAGCATGTTGGCCGCATCCTCGCAGTGCAGGTCGATGCGCCGGCTGAGCACGCGGGTGCCCTCACTACGGATTGAGGAATGGCCGGGCGAGTTGGCGGCCACGCCCGTCACCCGGCTGTAGTCCTGCGCCGTGGCGTGCAGGAACAAATCGCAGCGCGGGTTCCAGTCTTCCTTCAAACCGCCGAACCACTTGCGGCCCATGTCGCTGCGGGTGCGCTCGGCGATCTGCGCCGCCTGCTCGGCCACGTCCTGCGACTGGTTGTGGTAGATGCGGAAGTTTGGGGTTTCGGTGCGCGACCAACCGTCGCTGCCGCGCGGGTAGTGCCGGACCGTCAAGGCAGGCGTCTGAGCGGCGCTGCGGCGCTTCTCCAGTTCGGCCAGCACGACCTTGGCATAATCCAGGCGCGGCGCAAGTTCCTGAGCCGCGCGGACTTCCTTTTCCAGTTCCACCCATTGTGGTCCACCGGCGGGCGGCCGGTTCAGCAGTTCGTAGACGCGGTGCAGCTTGCAGTAGGCCCAGCGGTCCCGGCAGTCCTGGACAGCGCTGGCGTCTGCCCGGTGGGCTTGTTCAAAGAGCGCGGCGGCCTCACCGTAGCGCTTCTGCTTGAATTCGTCCTCGGCGCGGCCCAGCAGAGCCAGCGCGGGCGATTTCTTCGGTTCGGGCGCGACGTTTTCCGGCCGGAAGGGATCATCCACCTCATCAGCGCCGTGAGCGCGGGCTTTCGTTTCGGGCCGTGGCGCGGCCTGCGGCGTGGCGGGCGGCGCGGTCTTGGCGGGCGGCGGCGTGAGCGCGGTCTTGCTGGCCAGGGAAGCCAGGGTCGGCGGCGCGGGCGAGGCGACCTTGCCGCCCGTCAGGTCCAGGGTCGCGCCGGGGTCGAGCACTTGCAGGCGTTGCAGGTAGCGCTGGGCGTCACCCTCCTGGCTGGCAAGTTTCAGTTCCTTGACGTAGGCGCGATAAGCGTCGCGCAACAGCGCGAGATAGGCAGGGTTGCCGTTCACCCGGTTGAGCTGGCTTTCCAGCACGAAGACGGCCGAGCGCGCGTCGCCGCGTTGCAGGTAGTCGCGGCCCTGCTGCATGGCGGTCTGCACCGCCAGCGCGACCGAGACGGCGCTGTTGCGCTCGTCGTCGGTAGCGCGCAACCCGGAGAGCCCGACGCCGGAGACGAGCACCGCGCCGGCGCAGACGAGAGCCATGAGGCCGTCCTTGGCCATGGTCCATCCTTGGGTAGGAGCCGGATTGTGGGGAACCGGGAGAGGCGCGCTGGGCGATCGCGAGACGGGACGTCGGCCTCCGGCCGACGATGGGCTGCGCCTCCTCCGTAGGGGTGGACCGCCGTGGGGCAAGACGGCCCTTCCCGCCCGTCCAGGCCGGACGCGCGGGCACCTCTGTTTCGGGACGACACCGTAGAAAAAGCCGCCGAAAAAGACAAGGCGACTCCGGCGTTCGGTCTATGTGCCATACCAGGGGGCGACCTGTCGCCCTGTTGCGCCGTTCATTTTGCTACCGCCCACTCGTCGAATACGGGTAGAGTAATTCCGTGCGCCCGCTTCGCCGACCGTCGAGGACGTTTCGTCATGCGCATCGTCATCCTGTCGCTGGGACTGCTGGCCGTGGGGTGCGGTTCCAATTCCGCTACACCATCCGAGACGAAAGCGCCGCGGTTCACGCAGCCGGTAGTCGTGCCCCCCGAGACGCGCACGGCCGAGAACGGGGGATCGGACCCGAAGCCGGGGCGCTGGCGACCGAACCCGAACGACCCGCCTGCTGCCGTCGCACCGCCGCCCGGCGATGATGTGCCCGACCTGCGCACCCGCAAGACCGGCAGCGACTGGCCTAGCTTCCTCGGCCCCACCGGCGACAGCGTCTCGTCCGAAAAGGGCGTCGTCGCCTGGCCCAAAGAGGGGCTGAAAATCGTCTGGAGCGAAGCCGTCGGCAGCGGCTACGTCATGCCTGCCATCAGCAAGGGCCGGCTGTTTCTCTTCGACTATG
>JAEUIF010000827.1 GCA_016795185.1 Planctomycetia bacterium
CGGCATCCAGATCCGCGGCACTCAGGCGGCGTGTTCCCATGGCTGGCTCGTCCTTGAACTTGAGTACAGGAGTGAGGGTGAATTTTCCCTGTCCAGCATACCGCAGCTGCGCGGGCCGCGCAAAGTAGGTCTTGGACCCCCGCCCCGCCGCCGGCCTCTCCAGCGTTGACAGTGGCAATCCGGGGTGCTACCGTATTCTCCAATTCAACTTCGGCTTGACACTGGTGCCATGCAGCGGGAAGCGACTACCAACTACGAGCAGGAAATCCTCGAAGATTGCCAGAAGGCGATCGGGTACACGTTCCGCAGTCCCGACCTGCTGCGCGCCGCCCTGACCCACGCTTCCGGTGCCAATACCCGCCTGGCGTCCAATGAACGGCTCGAATTCCTCGGCGACGCCGTCCTCGGCCTGATTACCTGCGAACAGCTCTTTCACCGCTTTCCCGACTATCAGGAAGGCGATCTGACCAAGATCAAATCGGTGGTGGTCAGCCGACGGACCTGTGCCCGCATCAGCCGGCAGCTGCGCCTGGGCGATTTCCTGTTTCTCGGCAAGGGCATGAACGTCCACACCGATGTACCCGCCAGCCTGCAAGCAGACGTCTACGAATCGCTGGTGGCGGCCATCTACCTCGACGGCGGGCTGGAAGCGGCCCGGTCGTTCATCCTGGCCTATCTGATTCCGGAAATCGAGCACGTCGCCGAGGGCGCGCACGGCGGCAACCACAAGTCGTTGTTGCAGCAGGTCGCCCAGCGCGAGTTCGGCGCGACGCCGCAGTACAACCTGCTCGACGAAAAAGGCCCCGATCACAGCAAGTGCTTCAAGATCGCCGCCTTCATCGGGCCGCAGCGCTTCGCAGGCGCCTGGGGCCGTAACAAGAAGGAAGCCGAGCAAAAGGCCGCCATGAACGCCCTGGCGCAAATCAACGGCCAGCCCGTGCCCTTCGACGGCGACTGACCGCGTCGCCTGGAGCGGGCCTGTCATGCCGATGCCGCACTATCCAATTATTTGCTACCGCCAGGGCTGTGGCCAGCTGGCGCTGTACAAGATCGCCGCGCGCTGGAGCGACGGCATCACCGGAGAATTGAAGACTTACGCTCTCAGCTGCGAAGCCTGCCTGCCGGAGTTCTTTCGGCAGAGCCGAGAGAAGCAAAAGACTTGCCGATTGACTCCGGGCGAAGTCCTCGAAGCGCCCAACATTTTTCGCCTGGCCACGGGGCAGCACGACCGCAACCTGGAACGCCAGGCGCAGCTGGAAGAGAAGTTGACGGCGGACGAGGGCAATCGGCCAGCGGGGTGAGAAATTGGCCGAGCGGCGGGCGCGGGGCGTGTGCTAGCGGGGCAATATCGAGTGCCAACCACTGGGCGGGTTGTGAGAACCCAGTGGCTTGCGGGACATCTTGCTCTTCACCATCGCCACGTACAGGGACACCGTCTTCGGGTCTTCAAATTCAAAGCCGAAGTGGTCCTTGACGAACCTGGCGACATCTTCCAGCGTGGCATGAGCTCCAAGCTCAAGGAGTGCCGAGCGCACGGCCTGATAGCGCGTGGATGAACTGGTGTTCATGATCGAAGCCGGGATAGTTGGCGAACTCTGGTCCTGCCCTAGTGTATCACATCTTTTCGGTGGACGGCCGATTTTTTTGCCGAACCGTGCTTTCGTGGTCCGATTCCACCGCTGCCAGTGACCGAATGCACAGTATGCCGTGAGGATCGCCCGTTGCGACCGTGCCGGTGGGCGAAACCGCCAGCGAGACAACGGAGCCTGGGGAGACGCTGGCAGCGGTCTCAAGTGCGCCGTCCGACAACTCCCAGACCAGCAAGCCGTTCGCGCCGCCGGCGACGACTCGGTTGCCTTCGGGAGTGAAGGCCACACCGCAGGTTCCCGCAGCGCCTGGCAGACTCAGCGCTGCGCGGCCCGGCGCGGTAGCCCAGAGTATGATAGTTTGGTCGTCAACCGAAATTGCAGTCTGACCGTCGGGCGACAGCGCCACGGCACGGATCGGCCCGGCGTGCTCCCGGAAACAACGCACTTCCTTTCGGCGTGGGAGGTTCCACCAGCGCGCCGTGCAGTCCTGCCCGCCCGACAGCGCGCACTGGCCGTCCGCCGACACCGTCAGCGACAGCACCGGCCCCCAGTGCCGTTCGGCGACCGTGCCGCCCAGACCACGGCCCGCTTTGCCCGTGCTCAGCCGCCAGAGGCGAAGCGTTTGATCGTCACCAGCCGATAGCAAACGTTGACCGTCCGGCAGCAGCGCCAGGGAACGCACCGCGCCTCTATGCCCTTCCAACCACCGCAAGCAACGGCCCGACTGAACGTCCCAGTGGGCAATCCGACCATTTTCGAGGCCCGCGAGCAAGTGTTGCCCGCTGGGCGAGAGGGCGACCGTCAACACGGGCGCGCCGGCCGTCCAGCACTGGAGCGCTGCACTCGAGAACGCATCCCAGAGCAGCACCGTGCCATCGAGACTGCCCGAGGCCAGCTGACTGCCGTCTGCGCAGAACGCCAGGCCAGTCACGGCGGCGCTGTGTCCATGCAGCCGCCGGCAGGGACCGTCGGTGGCACTGCCTTGCGGCGGCGTGACGGCCGTCATGAAATCCATCGTGGGGGCCATGCTCGATGGTTCGTCCTCGGGCAAGTCCGCCAGCAGCCGGTCGAGGACTGCCGCCAGTTCCCCCGTCGAGATAGGTCGTTGCTCGGGTTGCTTCGCCAGCAGGGCTTGCACGATGGCGGCCAGTTCGGGCGGCAGGCCCGGCCGGAGTGCGTCCAGCGACGGCGGCGCTGCCCAGCGATGGCCGTCGAGCTTGTGTGCCAGCGAACCGCCCGCGAACGGTGCTTGGCCGGTCAGGAGAAAATAGAACGTGCAGCCCAGGCTGTAGAGGTCCGAACGGGCGTCGGCGGTGCGCGGATCGTCGATCTGCTCCGGCGCGATGAAATCCGGTGTGCCCAGCGGTTGGTCCGAATGCGTCAGCCCGAAATCGCTCTCCCGGTCGTGCAGCCGGGCCAGGCCGAAGTCGAGGATTTTGACCGCGCCGGGTCTACCTTGCGGTTGCGCGGGCGTCAGCACCATCAGGTTCGACGGCTTGATGTCGCGATGCACCAGGCCGCGCTCGTGGGCGTGCTGCAAGCCCAGGGCCACGTCCCGCACGGTCCGGCAAGCCTCCGAGAGCGGCAGCGGCCCGCGCTGGGCGGTCAGCCGGGTCAGGTCCAAGCCTTCGATGTACTCCATGACGAGGTACGGCAAGCCGTCCACCTGGCCGACGTCGTGGATTTGCACGATGGCGGGGTGCGCCATGCGGGCGGTGGCGCGGGCTTCCCGCAGAAAGCGGGCGACGGCTACCGGATCGGCGGCCAGCGACGCATGCATGAACTTGATGGCCGTCCAGCGGTCGAGGGCCTGCTGCCGGGCCTGGTAGACCGCGCCCATGCCACCCGCGCCGAGCGGTGTCCGGATTTCATAGCCGGGTACGACCGGCAGGCGAGTAGCTGTCATGCCTTGTCCCCAACCAATCGCAGCTGGGTGGCACGTCCCTCGGTACTCCGAGGGCGTGCGAGTCGCTCCCCAC